>NZ_QJRK01000034.1:0-44749 GCF_003205245.1 Pseudomonas sp. MB-090624
GCATGCGCCTGACCCCCACCCTGCTGCTCACCGCCCTGCTGCCCCTGTTCGCCGGCTGCCAACTGATGGCTGACGCCCCCAGTGACCCGAACATCGGCACCACGCGCATGCAGGGCGAACTGCGCGCTGCCGGTGGTCAGCTGCTGTTCAAGCCTTGCAGCGAAAACCGTACCTTCGTGATCAATGACGCTGGCGCCACCGGCATCCTGCAAGAAGCCGCCAACCTGGCGAAAGGTGCCGATGACAAGCTGTTCGCCGATGTGCGCGGCCGCCTCACCGGCAGCAAGCAGGCCAATAGCGACGGCCAGCTGGAAGTGCGCCGCCTGTACCGCCTGGAACCGTCCACCCGCGCCTGCGAGGACCCCAATTTCAGGCAACTGACCCTGCGCGCCAGCGGCCACGAGCCGGGCTGGGACGTCAAGGCCAGTGGCAAGGGCATGGTGCTCAACCGCGTGGGTCAAGCGCCCCTGCCCCTGCCATTCCTTGAAGAAGAAGTCCCCGGTGGCGGCCTGACCCTGACCAGCGAAGCCAACGGTCAGCATGTGGAACTGTGGGTCGCACCACAACGCTGCGTAGACAGCGCCACTGGGGCCGTTGACCACCTGCGTGCCGAATTGCGCATCGACGGCAAGACCTTGCAAGGCTGCGGCTACTACGGCGGCGCACGCGACAACTGATCACCGGGCGCTTTTATCCTGCCAGTCAAGGCGGCTAACAGCTTATACTTGGCGGTTTGTGTAAAGCCGCCGGCCGCCCATGGCCGGGATACTGGACCCTGCCATGCTACGAATCACCGAACTGAAGCTGCCCCTGGACCACCCCGACGAAGCGTTGCGTGACGCCATCGTCCAGCGCCTGGGCATCCGCGACGAGCAACTGCTCAGCTTCAACCTGTTCAAGCGCAGCTACGATGCGCGCAAGAAGAACAGCGAGCTGCTGTTCATCTACACCATCGACCTGCAAGCCAGCAACGAAGCCGAGCTGCTTGCCAAGTTCGCCGATGATCGCAACATCGGCCCTGCCCCCGACGTGACCTACAAGTTCGTTGGCCAGGCCCCGGCCGACCTGCAGGAACGCCCGATCGTGGTCGGCTTTGGCCCGTGCGGCATTTTTGCCGGCCTGCTGCTGGCGCAGATGGGCTTCAAGCCGATCATCCTCGAACGCGGCAAGGAAGTGCGCCAGCGCACCAAGGACACTTGGGGCCTGTGGCGCAAGAGCGTGCTCAACCCCGAGTCCAATGTGCAGTTCGGCGAAGGCGGCGCCGGCACCTTCTCGGACGGCAAGCTGTACAGCCAGATCAAGGACCCGCAGCACCACGGCCGCAAAGTGCTGGAAGAGTTCGTCAAGGCCGGTGCGCCCGACGAGATCCTGTACATCAACAAGCCGCACATCGGCACCTTCCGCCTGACCGGCATGGTCGAGCAGATGCGTCAGGACATGATCGCCCTCGGGGCCGAAGTGCGCTTCCAGGAAAAGGTCACCGACCTGCTGATCGAAGATGGCCAGTTGACCGGCGTGGTGCTGGAAAGCGGCGAGCAACTGCACTCGCGCCATGTGGTTCTGGCCCTGGGCCACAGTGCCCGCGACACCTTCCGCATGCTGCATGCCAAAGGCGTGTACATGGAAGCCAAGCCATTCTCGGTGGGCTTTCGCATCGAGCACCCGCAAACGCTCATCGACAAGGCGCGCCTGGGCAAATACGCCGGTCACCCGAAACTGGGGGCTGCCGACTACAAACTGGTGTACCACGCCAGTAACGGCCGTTCGGTATACAGCTTCTGCATGTGCCCGGGCGGCACCGTGGTCGCCGCAACCAGCGAACCGGGCCGGGTAGTCACCAACGGCATGAGCCAGTACTCGCGTAACGAGCGCAACGCCAACTCCGGCATCGTCGTCGGTATCGACCCCGAACGCGACTACCCAGGCAGCCCGCTGGCCGGTATCGAACTGCAGGAACGCCTGGAGGCCCATGCCTACGTGATGGGGGGCAGCAATTACCAGGCGCCGGCACAGCTGGTGGGTGACTTCGTTGCGGGGCGGCCGTCGACCGCGCTGGGCAGTGTCGAACCATCCTACAAGCCGGGCGTGACCCTGGGCGATCTGGCACCAAGCCTACCGGCGTTCGCCATCGAGGCGATCCGCGAGGCACTGCCGGCATTCGACCGGCAGATCAAGGGCTACAACCTGCCTGATGCGGTGTTGACCGGGATCGAAACACGGACCTCGTCGCCGCTGCGCATCACCCGCGGCGAGGACTATCAGAGCCTGAACCTCAAGGGGCTGTTCCCGGCCGGCGAAGGCGCAGGTTATGCCGGTGGCATCCTGTCGGCAGGGGTCGACGGCATTCGCATTGCCGAAGCGGTAGCGCGGGACATGCTGGGCCTTTGACGGGGGTCAGCCGAACCGTGGTTCGCGTACCCCGGCTCGGCCATCAGCCTGAAGCATAAAAAAACCCCGGCTGGCAGTCGCCAGTCGGGGTTTTGTTTGGCTGCGCTACGCTCAGTGCGAAACGCGGCTGGTGCCGTCAACAGTCATGATGCGCACACGGTCGCCCACACGGAAGATTTCGTTTTCCTGCACGGCCTGGACATAGGCACGCATGCTGCCGTCGTCTTCACGCACAGTGATCTCGACACCCTGGGTACGGGTCAGGCCTTCTTCGGCAGCGGAACCCGCCAGGCCACCGGCAACGGCACCGATGACTGCGGCAACGATGCTGCCACGGCCACCGCCGACGGCGCTGCCCGCCACACCACCGACAATGGCGCCCGCACCACCACCGATCGGGGTCTTGGTACCCTCGATCTTGACCGGGCGCAGAGATTCGATAGTGCCCATCCGTACGGTTTGCACGCGGCGGGCCTCATCACGGGAGTAGCTATCGCCGGTCAGGCTCGAGGCACAACCCCCTAGCAGCAGCGACATGGTGGTAAAGGTTGCCACCAGCAAAGCGGATTTACGCATGGGTAAAATCTCCATAAGTCAGGTGCTTATTAGACGCTGCACATTGACGGCTGTCACGGTACAAACGCAATAAAGTTGTTTTCATTCAGCCGGGGTACAGCCAGCGCGGCTGTGCCATGGCGCTTCAATTGAGACCAAGGATAGCCATGGATTACTTCATCGTCGTGGTGGCCACCGTTGCGGGGCTTTATTTCCACGGGTGGCTGTACGTGCGCATGCGCCGCTGGATGGACCGCGACCTGGCGTTGTCGCTGGCAGGGGCTGATCCGCACAAACGCGCGTTCATGCTGCAGAGGCTGGAGCAGGCGCGGCTGGCGAAGGTGAAGCGCAGGGAACTGGCAGGCTGGCTGCAACGGGAGGCGGTGGAGTATTCAAGGTCACGTTGAAAGACCGACCATGCCCTGATCCCACCTGTGGGAGCCCGGCTTGCCGGCGATGGGCCGCAAGGCCATGCCCTGTCGCGGTGTCGCGACAGGGCATGGCAAGCCCTGGAAAATCTCAGGGCGCCAACCGCTCCCGCAGCCACTGCCCATCGACCCGCCGGTAGTTGAGGCGGTCATGCAAACGGCTCGCCCGCCCCTGCCAGAACTCGACCCGCTCAGGCAGCAAGCGATAGCCACCCCAATGTTCCGGGCAATGTGGCTGCGTATCGGAAAACCGCGCTTCGGTGGCCTTCACCAGCCCCTCCAGCTCTTCACGCCCGGCAATCACCCGGCTCTGCGGTGATGCCCAGGCCCCCAGGCGGCTGCCCAGTGGGCGTACCTGGTAATAGTCGTCCGACTCCTTGGCCGACACCTTCACCACCCGCCCCTCGATACGCACCTGGCGCTCCAGCGCCGGCCAGAAAAAAGTCATGGCTGCAAACGGGTTGGCTTGCAGGTGCTGGCCTTTGGCACTGTCGTAATTGGTGAAAAAGGTGAAACCCTGCTCATCGAGCCCTTTGAGCAACAATACCCGGCAATGCGGACGGCCCTCGCCGTCCACCGTGGCCAAGGTCATGGCGTTGGCTTCCACCGGCGCCTGCTCGGTTTTGACCGCGTCGGCGAACCACTGGTGAAACAGGGCGAACGGCTCGCCCGGCGCCTGGGCTTCTGCCAGGCCATCACGGGTGTAGTCGCGGCGCATATCGGCCAGGGATTGGGTCATTGCTGCGTTCCTTGACGATCAGTTGGTCTTCGCAGGGCTATTGGCAGCTACTTTCTTGTCGGTGGTAGCTTTCTTGGCGACAGGCTTGGCTGGCGCGGCTTTTTTCTTGGCCGTGGTTTTGGCAGGCGCCTTGGCCTTGGCCACGGGCTTTTTCGCTGCGGGCTTGGCAGCCGGCTTGCTGGTGGCCGGCTTGGCGGCAGGCGCCTTGGCATCCTGCACGGCCACCATTGCAGCCGGCGCCGGTGCCGGAGCAGCCTGTTGGTACTTGGCCAGCAGCGCGACCATGGTGTTTTGCGGGGTCAGCAGCATTTCCACGCGGCGGTTGAGGGCACGGCCCTCGGGGCTGTCATTGGCAGCACGCGGCATTACCGAACCCATACCCTTGAGGGTCAGGCGGTCACGCTGCAGGCCGCTGAGGCGGAAAATGGCCGAAACCGACGCGGCGCGTTCCAGGCTGAGCTTCTGGTTGGCAGCAGCGGCACCGCTAGTGTCGGCATGGCCCAATACCAGTACGGCAGTCTTAGGGTCGCCTTCAACCGTTTTGGCAACCCGGGTGATCGGGCCAAGCGACATGGGCAGCAGCATGTTCGGGCGGTCTGGGTTGTACGAGCTGTCCACCGGCAGGGTCACGGCCAACACATTGTCGCGGCGCTCCAGTTCCAGCTTGCTGTCCTTGATGGCTTCGCGCAGCTTTGGCTCGTACTCGTCCAGCCAGGCCTGGGTCGCCTGCTGGTCGATTTTAGGCACCACAGGGCCCTTGGCTTGCTGGTCGTCACCGCCGAACGGCCACCACCAGCGGCTGGTGCTTTCCGACTTGGCATCGGCCTTGGCCACATTGTCTGTGACGGCTGCCTTCACTTCCTGCTCGGCGACCTTGTCCGAACCGAAAGGCCACCAGCTGGAACCACCTTCCTTGGAGCCCTCCGGGGAGTGGCTGGCGCAACCGGTAACGGCGGTCAGACACAGGGCGAGTGCTAAGGTTTTATGTGAAGACATCAGCGATACACCATGAAATAGAAAGATATTTTGCCTAGGCACTTCAGGCGTTGGCATTGAGGATAGTCAAAGGGCGGAAGCAATACCCGCATTACCCGATCAAAGGCAACCGGCAAGCACACGGACCAGTTTTTGCGCCCGCGGGTCCATGAGCACATAAGGGCCGAGGGTATTGACCACGAAGCCGAACGCGACATCATGTTCCGGGTCGGCGAACCCCACAGCCCCCCCGGCCCCAGGGTGGCCAAAGGCGCGGGGCCCCAGGCCGAAGGTGGCGTTGGCCACCTCCGGCTGATCGAGCATGCAGCCCAGACCGAAGCGGGTCTGGGTGAGCAAGGTGCGGTCCTGGCCAAGGCTGTGTTCGCGGGTCAGTTCGTCGAGCAACTCGGACTCGAGCAGGCTGCCGTCCAGCAACCCGGCATAAAACCCCGCCAGGCTGCGTGCGTTGCCGTGGCCGTTGGCCGCCGGCTGCTGCATGCGCCGCCATTGCGGCTTGTTGGTGCTGGTCAGGATCGCCGGGGGGTTGGTAAAGGCACGGGTGGACAAGGCCTCGGGCTCGCGCAGGGTCACCTGCAGCAAGCGCTGCGCCGCGGCGTCGCCGGGGTTGCCTTTGCCGCGGGCAATATGCGCCACGCGGTGAAACGCTTCGTCGGCCAGGCCAACATGAAAATCCAGCCCTAGCGGGCGAGCGGTACGCGCCACGATCGAGTCACCCGGGGCCCGACCGTCGGCCCGGCGAATCAGTTCGCCGATCAGCCAGCCGTAGGTGATGGCGGCATACCCGTGTTCCGTGCCAGGCGCCCACCACGGCGTTTCGGCCGCCAGGGCATCGACCATGACCTGCCAGTCATACAAGGCTTCGGCCGGCAGCAGCGCGCGTAGGGCGGGCAAACCCGCACGGTGGCTGAGCAGTTGGCGCAGGGTGATCGCTTGCTTACCGGCCTGGGCAAACTCGGGCCAGTAGTTGGCCACCGGTGCATCGAGTGCCAGCTTGCCCTCGCCGACCAGCTGCAGTGCGGTCACCGCGGTGAAGGTCTTGGTACAGGAAAACAGGTTGGCGATGGTGTCGCTGTGCCACGCCTGCTGGCCGTCCTTGTCTGCACTGCCGGCCCACAGGTCGACTACGGTTTCGCCCCCCACCTGGATGCACAGCGCGGCGCCACGCTCCTGGGGATCATCGAACAGCGCGGCAAAAGCCTCGCGCACGGCTTCGAACTTCAGCTCATAGTGACCCTGGATCTGCACCCGCTGCTCTCCGTGTGACGATAGTCAAAAAGGTCTGCATTGTTTCAGTAGTTGGGCGGTTTGCAAACTGGCTTGAGCCCGGCGGTCGCGATGCCCAGCGCACCGCACCCACCTGTAATCATGGCGCCGGTTTCCTCTCCAGGCCGGTGCGCAGCTGCGCCATGGCCTGGGCGTTGGCCTTGCGCACGGCATCGACAAAACCGGGGTACGGCACATCGGTGATCGCCACCAGCCCCAAGTGGCCGTTTTCGCCATCGAGCAGGCGACCGCTGGCCGGCTGGTCAAGGTACTGGAACCAGTGCGCGCCCACGATCATGGGTTGTTGCAAGGCGGCAGTGAGGAAATTGGCATAGGCCGGGCCGCGGTCTTCTTCTCGCGCAAGCTCCAGTGGCCCCGGCCAGAACGGGCCGCGATCACGCGAACCGAACTGGAATTCAGACACCAGCACCGGCTTGTCCAGCTCGGCCAGGCGGGCGAAATCGTAGCCGTCCTGCGGCTTGAGCGTATAAAAGTTGAAACTGAGTACATCGCAGAACTCGGCGCAGGCGTTGACCGCCTCTGGCGTACTCACGGCATAACGGCCCCCCAGCAACAGGTGGTTGGGTGCATGCCATTTCAAGGCATCGGAAATGGTCTTGAAGTAGGTTTCGGCGAACACCTGCTGGAAGTGCTGGTAGTCCCGCTCGATTTCCGGGTGCTCCGGGCTGGGCAACGGTGCCTCGAAGCCTGGATCCTCCATCAGTTCCCAGGCGTTCAGCTCGATGCCCCAGGCCTTGGACAACCCCTCCTGGTTGCGGTACTTGTCACGCAACTGCTTGAGGAAGGCGCGCTTGGCAGGCACGTCGGTGGTCAGGCGCAATGTGCCGTAGGCCAGGCCATAACGGGCCTTGGGCTCGCTACCCGGTGCGGCCCAGGCCAGCTCGTTATCGGCAAAATAGCCGATCAGCCAGGGATCGTCACGGTGATCACGGGCAGCAATGGCCACGGCGCGTTCGGTGGCCATGGCAAAGCGCGGGTCGAACGGGTCCGGCATGCGCCCCCACCAGTCCATGCCGGTGCTGATGCTGGCGTAATCGCCAACGATCGACAGCGGCAGGGTATAGGGCATGCGCCTGGCCTGGCCGAGGGCAGGCTCGCTCCAGTTGCCCAGCGTGTTGAAACCCCATGCCTGCAAACGGTCGAGCGCATGCGCCTGCCAACGGCCAGTGTCCACTACCAGCGGTGGGCAAGCGGCCGGCTGCCCTGCCGCCGCCGGCAGGCAGGGCTTGCCATAGGCCCGCTGCAGGTTGGCTGCATAGAAGTCGAACCAGCGCCCTTTCTTGAAATTGCGCCCCTGCGAGGACGCATTGCCGTCGTCGTTGTTGCCTTCACCGTAGAACGCTGCCAGGGCGTCGCCCTCTCCCGGCAGTGCCTTGAACATGGCCTCACGCCCGGCGGTGTAGGTACGCCCGCCGTCGGCTGCCACGGCATTGACACCCAGCGAATAGAAGGGGTGGCCATCAGGGGTAATCAGGTACCAGCGGCCATCACGCTTTTCGGTACGGAAAAAACCCTCGGCAGCAAAGGCCGGCCCCGCCAGCAGGCCGCCATAGGCATCCAACTGCAGCTTGCCGCGCTCGGCCAGCCAAGCCTTGAGTTGCTGCTGTTCACGGTTGGCGGCTGCCTTGAGCTGTTCGTCGTTGGCCACCTTTTCCGGCCAGCTGCCACGCGTGGACTGCCCATAGGCATCGATCAGTTCACGGTACGCCGCCTGGTAGGCCTGGTCGTCATCCTGAATGCCCACCCGTTCGATCAGCAGGTTCTGGGCGACCTTGGGGCCGGGAATACTCAAGCTGACCGAAGCCACCTGCTTGAGGTCTACAGCGCCGGCGCTGCTGGTCAGCAGCAGCCGCTGGCCGCCGTGCAGCCAGGGCATGGGGGGGCCTGCGCGCATGCCCTGGCTCAACGGCGAGCTGGCGGTCAGCGGCACCATCACGGTTTGCGCCGGGCCGGCCGGCAAATCGATACGGCTGGTCAGGGTGCGCCCATCGCTGCCTTGCACCGTGACATCCACGGTCAGCGCCCAGTCCATGGCACTTTGCAGGCGCAAGGTAAGAAACTTGCCGCTGGACCAGTCCCACACACCACTCTGCGGGCTCAGGCGCAAGGTCGGCCGCTGCGCCGGGTTGAACACCACACGCCGCAGCACCTCGCCTTCGGCCGTCTGCTCTGCGTTGTACTGCGGCATACCGGCATCCTCGGTCGCCACGTTGACCACCGAGGCCGGGCGCACGAAGCTGAACAGCGTCTGCTGCCCGGCCCATACGGACGAGCTGAACAACAGGGCGAAAACAGCGGGCAGGGTACGGCGGACCATAAGGCTGGGGCTCTCCTTCAGGGCCGTCATGGCCCAGGACTGAGTAATGGACAGCGCGCCGAAGCAAGTGCTCCGGCGATCAGGAAATCTCCCGCCGGAACGGCGGCAGCGCATTGAGAATAGCCTTGCCATAGCGCTGGGTGACCAGGCGCCGGTCAAGCAAGGTGATGATGCCGCGGTCCTGTTCGGTACGCAGCAACCGACCGCAGGCCTGGATCAGCTTGAGCGAGGCGTCGGGCACGGCGATTTCCATGAACGGGTTGCCGCCGCGGGCCTCGATCCACTCGGCCAGGGCAGCTTCGACCGGGTCGTCGGGCACCGAGAACGGAATCTTGGCGATGACCACGTGCTCGCAATAGGCCCCCGGCAAGTCGACCCCTTCGGCAAAGCTGGCCAGGCCGAACAGCACGCTGTGCTGGCCGTCGTCGACCCGGGCCTTGTGCTTGTTGAGGGTTTCCTGCTTGGACAGGTTGCCCTGGATCAGCACCAGTTTGCGCCAGTCCCGGTCCAGGCCGTCGAACACATCCTGCATTTGCTTGCGTGACGAGAACAGCACCAGCGCACCCCGGGCCCCTTCGACGATACCCGGCAGCTCACGGATGATCGCCGCCGTATGCGCTGTAGCGTCGCGCGGGTCGGCTTGCAGGTCGGGGACCCGCAGCAGGCCGGCATCGCCATGCACGAACGGGCTGGGCACCACGCAGGTGACGGCATCGCGCGGTAACCCCGAGCGCATGCGGAAGCGGTCGAACTTGCCCAGCGCGGTCAGTGTGGCCGAGGTCACCAGCGCGCCATGGGCCACGCTCCACAGGCTGCGGCGCAACATTTCGGCAGCGAGGATGGGGCTGGCGTTGACTTCGATGTCGAACAAGGCCCCGCTTTCAGCCAGGGTGAGCCAGCGCGCCATCGGCGGGCTGTCTTCCGGGTCTTCGGCGGTAAAGGCCGTCCACAGCTCCCAGTTGCCCTGGGCACGGGTGACGAGGCTGCCGAACAGTGGGTACCACTCTTCGGCCTGGTGGCTGGCGATACCGATGCTGACCTCGCCGTCCATGCCCTCCTTGAGCAGGTCGGCCAGCCGCGTGAAGAGATCGTTGAGCCGGGCAAAGCCCTTTTTCAGCTCGATGCCGACCTCACGGATCTGCTCCGGTACCACGCCACCCTCGAAGCGGTAACGCGGCCGTTCGCGGCCTTCGGTGTCCTCGCTCGGGCGGAAGTCGGCTACCTGTTCGCACAGGGTGAACATGAACTGCTGTTGGGTGCGGACTTCCCGCGCCAGCTCCGGCACCTGCTCGATGTATTTGCCCAGGTCCCCCGGCAGCGGGTGCTGGGCCAGCAGTTTGGTCAGGTTCTTGGCGGTCTGCTCCAGCCAATCGGCGGTGGAGCGAAGCCGCGAGTAATGGGCGAAATGGCCGATGGCCTTGTCTGGCAGGTGGTGGCCTTCGTCGAATACATACAGGGTATCGCGCGGATCGGGCAATACCGCGCCGCCGCCCAGGGCCAGGTCGGCCAGTACCATGTCGTGGTTGGTGACGATCACGTCGACCTTGCCCATCCCCTCACGGGCCTTGTAGAACACGCACTGCTGGAAGTTCGGGCAGTGGCGACCGGTGCACTGGCTGTGGTCGGTGGTCAGCCGGGCCCAGTCCTGGTCCTCCAGGGCCTCGGGCCAGCTGTCACGGTCACCGTCCCAGCGGTTGCCGGCAAGCTTTTCGATCATGCTGTTGAACAGCTTCTGGCTGCGCTCATCGACTTCGATGTGGAAGCCTTCTTCTTCGAACAGCTGGGCAGTGGCCGACTGGGCATGGCCTTCCTGCAGCAGGATGTCGAGTTTCGACAGGCACAGATAGCGGCCACGGCCCTTGGCCAGGGCGAAGCTGAAGTTCAGCCCACTGCTGCGCATCAGGTCGGGCAGGTCCTTGATGACGATCTGCTCCTGCAGGGCCACGGTCGCGGTGGCGATCACCAGGCGTTTGCCGGCGGCCTTGGCGGCCGGGATCGCGGCCAACGCATAGGCGACCGTCTTACCGGTACCGGTGCCCGCCTCCACCGCCACCACGGCAGGCTCGCCGGCACGGCGGCCTTCATCGTCGCAGGGAATGTCGCCAAGCACCTTGGCCACTTCGGCGATCATCAGGCGTTGGCCATAGCGCGGCTTGAGGCTCTTGGCTTCGAGAAAACGCGTATAGGCGCCCTGGATGGTGGCTTTGAGTTCGTTGCTGATCATGGTCTGCAGGCGCCCGTAGGGCTGGATATATTTTCAGTGTTTCGCATGGGGCGGCTATCATACCCCGCTATTGCCTATTGTGCCGCATGGAGATCCGGATGCTCGCCTTTACCCTGCCCTACACACTGCATGTTCTGGCCGCCCTGGTATGGGTTGGCGGCATGTTCTTCGCCTGGCTGGTGCTGCGCCCCGCCACGGTTACAGCCCTTGAGGGGCCTGCGCGCCTGCGCTTGTGGGTGGAAGTTTTCCGACGCTTCTTCGTCTGGGTCTGGCTGGCGGTGGCGATCTTGGCGATTAGTGGTATCGGCATGTTGCACCTGCGCTTCAGCGGGTTCGAGACTGCGCCGAAGTACGTTCACGTGATGATCGGCGGCGGGATCGCCATGTTCGCCTTGTTCATGCGCATCCAGGCCTTGCTGTTGCCAGAGTTGAAAGCGGCGGTACTGGCGCAGGACTGGCCCACGGGTGCGGCGGTGCTGGCCCGCATTCGGCGAATGGTGGGCATCAACCTGTTGCTGGGGCTGGCCGTGGTCGCGGTGGCCAGTTCGCGGCTGGTGATCTGATCACAGGCAGCCCTTCGCCTGGCGGGCTGCCTGCGCGGCCGGTGGGTGGGGCCCATGGCGACAACGCCGCACCCAGGCCCCTGCACATGGTTCAGAGGCGCTGCAGGATCAGCTCGCCCGCCGCCCCCGCCAAGCCCGGCTGGCCAGGCAGCCCCGGTCGGCCATTGGCACCGGCATCGGTGCGGTACACCAGGCAACCCTTGCTCGCCCCACCTTTGCCGGCCTTGCCAGGCTCACCGGGTTTGCCCGGCGCCCCGCCATCGAGGCGCACGACGATGTGCTCCTGGGCAAAGCCTTGCGGCAAGCTCAGGCGTATGCGCCCACCTGCTGCACCATCATGGCCGTTGCCGCCATCATCGCCATTGGCCCCGCGGCTGGCCTGGCCCCAGGTGCAGCCGCCGGCCTGCCCATTGCCGCCGTCGAGCCCAGCGTAGCCCGGTGCACCGGCGCCGCCCCGGGCGTCGATGACCAGCTGCTGGGCATCCAGCTCCGCCAGTACCAGGTCCAGGCTACGCCCGGGGCGGGCTGCCCGCTGGTAGCTGCCCGCAGCGCCGGTGGCACTCAACTCGCTGCCCTCGCCCAGGCGCGCGCTACGCACGTCGATCAGCAACGGCTGCTCGCCAGGGGCCACGACAATCCGCGCATCACGCCCCAGCTCCAACTGGTCGACCTTCAATTGCGCCAGCGACGCAGGCAGCATCAGGGTGGCAGCATCGGCAACACGCAAATGCTCAAGGTGTACGCTGGCCGACTTGCTCGGCAGGCGCAGCATGGAATTGGCAGCAACCTCCAGGCTTTCGGCGTGGGCAAAGGGGGCAGCCAACAGGGCAAGCAGTATCAGATTACGCATTTCGCAGCGCCTCCTGCGCACGGGGAATGGACATGACGTGGAATATCCCCGTCAACAGAATTTGCAGGCGATCGAACCAACGGTGGCTGCGCCCGCGCAAGCTGCCATTGAAGAACAGAATTTCCAGCAGATGCAGGCTGAGCAGAACGATGCCTAGGGCATTGATCAGCAGATTGAAAGGCAACGGCTGGGGCAGCAACTGGTTGAACAACACCACGCCCCAGAATGCGACTGTCAGGACCTTGCCCAGGCCCAGGATGAACTTCATACCCCGCCCCCATTGATTGTTGTTATGGCGTGCCGGCCCGTTCGCGCCGGCCGTGCGCTCCACATTAACTGCAATGCCAAGGCAGGCGCCAGCACCCGTCAGCTGAGGTGCAGTTCCACCCGTCGGTTGCGCGCGCCTTTCCTCGGTTTCATTGTCGGCGGCGCTGAGAAAGCGCCCGTGCCACTGCGCAAGGCACGGGCGCACGCCGAGCTAGCGCTGGATCTTGATCTCGGTACGGCGGTTCATGGCACGCCCTTCGGCCGTGGCATTGTCGGCCACCGGCTGGGTTTCACCGGCCCCCACCACCGACACGAAGCTGCTGCGCGGTACACCGCTCTGCACCAAATAGTCGGTCACCGAGTGGGCACGGCGCTCGGACAGTTTCTGGTTGTAGCTGTCGGAGCCGACGCTGTCGGTATGGCCACTGACACTCAGGCGGGCAGAGGGCGCTTCCTGTTTCAGCCGCGTGGCAATCGTGTTGAGGCGCTCCTTGTCAGTGGCAGTCAGGCGTGCAGAGTCGAATTCGAAGTGCACATCACGAATGACGATGACTTCTTCCTTCTCCACCACCACCACTTCCTCGACCACCGCCGGCGCAGCTGGCGGGCAACCGTTGGCATCGACCTGCACACCCCGTGGGGTGCCCGGGCACTTGTCGCGGCTGTCCGGCACGCCATCGCCATCTTCGTCGCCATCACCATGGGCCCAGCAATAACCTGCCGCCAGGCCACCGCCCAGCAACGCGCCCCAGCCAGCCCAGCTGGAACTTTCGATAGCGCCCAGCGCGGCGCCACCGACACCCCCGACGGCGGCACATTTAGGCCAGTCGGTTTTTTGCAAACCTGCACAACCAGTCAACACACTGGTGAGCAGTACCAGGGGTAACGCTGTGCGTACTATGCTCATTTCATTGCTTCTCCTAGGGGGAATCGGCATAAGGCCGATCTCTGGGAGTAAAGACCGCGCATTCCAATGCTGCCAGCAATTAGCCACGACGCGATCACATGCCTCTATGCCCGCACGCTGCAGCCGGCTAGTCTTGGACGACTTGAACGAGGATTGGCAATGACCGCAGGTTTTTCCCAACGTACCCCGCAGCAGGCCCTGGCGGCCCTGCTGGAACGCTTCACCCCGCAACGCCTGCTGTTGGTGGGCACCCGCTTCCCGGCGCTGGACGCCTTTGCCCAAGCGCACCCGCAGGTGACCATCGCTACCACTGCGCCAGGGCCACTGCCTGCCGAACTGGCAGCCCAGCGTTTCGACCTGGCGTTGCTGGTGGACTGCCTGGAACACCTGCCCAAGCGAACCGGCCTGGAGTTGCTGGGCGGCATTCGCAACCTCAATGCCAGCCGGGTTGCCGTGCTGGCCGACCTGGCGGCGTGCAGCTGGCAGGACACCGACTTTTTCGCCCTGGCATTGTCAGCCAGCGAGAAATTCTGCCGCGATGAGCAGGTGTTGAGCCTGTTCACCTATGATCTGCATGATTACAAGCAGGTCCCGGACTGGCTCAACGCCAGGTTCTGGGCCAACCCGGAAATGTTCGGGAAGTACTGGTGGTAAACCCATGAATATCAAGGGCTTACCTCACCATGACCACCAGCATTGCTATGCCCGAGCAGGGCCAAGTGTCACCAGCCTGTCACCAGCCTTGTCACCAAAGACCAGATCAGCACCTATCTGTCTGGCATTACAGGCGCTCAGGGATCTACTACCTGAGGGTCCGTCCACGGGGCTGTTCCGCCCGTAGTCTCACCATCTCTCTCAGATCTACCGATAGGCCGACCGCTATGCAGTTCTCCAAGGACATCCTCAAGACACTGGCTGTCTTCCACCTCGACCGCCCTGAGGCTTCGTGGGAGGACCTCAAGGAACGTCTCAAGGAGATCGCTGAGGACGCGCTACAGGGCCATAGCGAGGACTCACGGGGCCTCTACATGGAAATCTATGACCAGATGAGCAACCACCTCGCAGAGGCAGCCTCAACCGGTCGGTTCAATGCGAGTCAACAACGAGCCATAGGCACCGGTCAACGTATGCTCAGGGCTGCTCAAGACCGCCTTGATGGTCGCCCGCAGGACCTCACGGAGATCATTGGGGAGCTATCTTGTGGCACGTCTGTAGCCCCTTCTGTGTCCCTATCTGTATTACCGTCTGGCGAGCCGACAACCTTTGAGACCCTCTCAGGGCTCTATCTGGCTGAGCGCAAAGGCAACGTCACCGCCACCACTCACAAATCAGTTACGTCAGCTTGCCGAACCCTCAGCGGGCTCCTTGGAGACTTGAACCTCAAGACCCACACTCGGGCCGATATGGTGGCGCTCAAGGAGAAAATCATTGATGGTCGCAAACCTCTGACATCTAACAAGCTACTAACTCAGCTATCAACGGTGATGAGCTGGGCAGTAAATAACGGTTTCCTTGAGCGCTCCTTTGATAAGGGCTTGAAGATTGAGCGAGGCGCTGAGAGCACTCGCAAGCCCCTGACTCAGGATCAGGTGATCACAATCATGGATCACGCGAATGGTCTGGCTATTGACGACTGGAAGCGCTGGGCGTTGTCCCTTGGGGTTCTTACAGGTGCCCGTATTGGCGAGATCTACCAGTTGAACAAAGAGGACATCAAGCAGGTGGACGGAATCACCGTTATCGACATCAACAAAGATGAGAACGGTGGCAAGACCCTGAAGAATAGCTTCTCTGTGAGACAAGTCCCTCTGGTTGATGGGGCCTATGGGTTCTCCCTTCAGACCTTCCTTGAGTGGGTCAATGCCAACGAAGGCCGTCTGTTCAAGGCAAAGGAACATTATTTCAACAAGCCGCTCAATGAGGCTCTAAGGGAACCTCTGGGGCTGGCCTCTGGGGGCGACCAATCGTTTCACTCCCTGAGACACTCGTTGTCGGGTCTTCTGAAGGCCGCTGCGACCCCTGAGGTAATCGCGCAGGGCATCACTGGACACAGTGCAGGGAACATCACATATGACCTGTATGCGGGGTCTCAGAGGCTTCCTGTGGGGACACTCCATGAGGCGCTCGTTAAGGCGTTTAGTGGCTGGATAATATGAACAAAATGATCGGTATCACCACATCCACAAACTCTGTAAGGGATTAGAAATGGGGCAAGTCACGGAGCTACACAAGGCATATCTCGATGCGTCATCCAAATCGGACCATTTCTTATTGGGTGCAATAGCAGCAGCATGCGCGTATCTCGCGCAAAGCAACCCATATGGAAAGATCGGTCTCAATCCAGAAACCCTTTTCCTAATCGACCTTATCGTGCTTGGCTTGGCTGCGTTTTTCGCTCATAAGCGCATTGAAAATACGATCCAAGTCCTGAAATTCAATACCACGTTTCTACAAGGACGTAATGATGGTGATCCAGTCTCCTACCTCGGAGGCAAGCAGCTTGCGGAAAAGTATGCGAACCGTACTGTGTCTAATTACACGTTCAGGAATCTATTCATGGCCTTAGGGTTCATCCTTTATGTTGTGGCGAAGGTCTGGCGAGCCTATTGAGGCAACCTGAAGGCTGCTATAAAGCGCTGTGTTTGCTGGTCATTGGATCGGTGTCGTTAAAACCCCTCACTGTTGCGACCAACAACATGAGGACCGATCCAATGACCCTACTTACCCAACCGGGACCGCTGCACCGCCACGTCGATCACGAGACGGGCCACATCCTTCATATCGACCCAATCACTGGCGAGGCCGTTACTCGCAAAGAGATGGTCCGACTCAAAAATCCTGAAGCGCAGTATCAAGCATGGGCAGCCGAACGCCGAGCCGATGAGTCCCTCTCTAAGGACCACCAAACGGCAGCCGAAAAGGCAGCCCGAGCCAAGCCCAGCGATCCCCCTATCGAAGCCCCCAAGCGAGGCCGTGGGCGTCCCAAGACCAGCTATGTGAATCCGGTCGCTGCCTACATGCACCTCCTTGCGATTCCCGATCCTCTGCCATGGATAGACGACATCGTTACTGGGTCGATCATCACCAGTGCCGGAGTCACCAACGGGAAGATAAACGTCAAGGCCCGAGCGGTCATCGGTGCGCTGTTCCTTTCGGAGATCACAGCGGAAGCCTGTAAGACCAGTGAGATCAGCTTGAGGACCGCCCAGCGCATTGCCAAGGCTGCCCGACATGCTGCCCATGGGATCGCTTTGTATGTGGATAGACATCCTGGGATCAAGGCAGAGATTGGTGCTGAGATTGGCTTGGAGGCCCTATTCCGGGCTTCTTCGACTTAACGCCGGATAATATAAAGATAAATCTTAACGACCCTTTCAGCTTATCGACACCTGATCGACCAGCCTCAGAGTGAGAGGGGTAGTGATAATAATCACCCCTCCCTTTCATCCATCTCATAGACATCATTAAGGAGAACCTACATGACCTGCTATCAAGCCACCGATACGCTCACTGAAG
The DNA here is from genome assembly GCF_003205245.1 of Pseudomonas sp. MB-090624. NCBI lineage: Bacteria > Pseudomonadati > Pseudomonadota > Gammaproteobacteria > Pseudomonadales > Pseudomonadaceae > Pseudomonas > Pseudomonas sp. MB-090624. Next base: position 17,035 of record NZ_QJRK01000034.1, read on the forward strand.
ACGACCTGATTGCCCTGTCTCGTGTCTTCCCCACGCCTTCACGTCCCCAGTTGGTCATCGTTAAGAACCTGCTCAATGATCGACACGCCACCTACAGAACCTATGAGAATGGAATGGTCTGCTTTGACGTTGACGCTTTGATCAAAGAGGTGTCCTTTCGAGGCTCCCCAAGGACGGCCTCAAGGGTCTCCGAACTGGTCTCGCTTGGGGTCAGCCTTCAAGCTCTCGCCAAGACGCCTTTGAGCATCCCAATGGCCGGAAAAGAACCAATTTCGATCAGGCTTTAGCTCCATCGTCAAGGTGACGTTAAAACCCCTCACTATTGGGACCACACCGAATCACCTGCAAAAGATTCCCTCCCAGCTACAAACGACCGTCGCCACGGTTGTCCTTAAAGATGCCCTCTCAGGCTTGCCATGTCCTGTGATCCAGCATCACCAATACCCAAACCCCAGAACCTTTTGATCGACCTTGGAAGATGCCCATGAGGCTCCCTCCTTGGCCGTCTGGTCGTGCGCGTCTATGGCGCCAAGGTCGAATCAAAGGGTCGCCTATAGGAGATCCAAACCCATGAACATCACCATCACCAAAGTCCTGAAGAACGAAGTAACTGTGTCGGGCCAGACCCTCAGCCGTGAGTACGTCGAGAACGTAATGCTGCCCTTGCTGATGGCCCAATGTGGCCGGAACAACGGCGCTAAGTTCGGAGTGATCAAGGCTTTCGACGAAGCCGGTCTGTCCCTCAAGGCCATCCAAGAGGACGCTCTGACTTACTTCGAGACCAAGCGGGCCCAAAAGGCTGAGCGTGAAAAGCTCCAGCGTGAGGCCGATGAGCGCGCTGAGCGACTCCGTGAGCCAACCCCTCGCGAACTGGCCCAAGCGAAAGCCGACAAGGAAGAACGAGCTGCTGCCCATCGTGCGCACGCTCAGAAGATCTTAGCGGCCCGCTCTCGCAACAACGGCTGATAACTTGCCACCTTCATTCAATCTAATTCAGGAGACCAATCCCCATGAAACCTAATCAATATGTCAAGCCGTCCACCTACACCACTGCCGTTTTCAACGACACTCCGGGTCATGAGGCTGGGTCTATCCGTTTCAATACTGCCGATGTCCGTAGCGAGACCGAAGTGGCTACTGATCCTTCTGTCTATGTGCAGGCCCTTGTGGAGGCCGCTGAGGACCATTTGAACGGCGATGAGTGGCGTGAAGCTGCCATGGAGGCGACTCCTTGTGAGTTCCGCCCGGCTGGCTCTGAGGCCACTGGTCAACAGATCATCACCATGGCAGACCGTACCGTTAAGTTCGACCCACGTAAGAACTGGGACAACCAGACCGTCGAGAAAGGCGAAGTGCTGGCCGGGTCGATCATCTTCACTGAGGCGACCGATACCGCTCTGGTAATCAGCCATCGTGCAACCATCCTCGATCACAACATCATGGCGGGCTTCACTGAGGGCTCCCTTGCGCAGACCGCTGACAAGATCCTGCGCGATATCGAACTGAGTGCTGCGGGCAAGATCGCTGGCATCCTCTCGACTGCCCCAAGCACCGAAGTGTTCTCTGAGGCTAAGCCAACCGGCAAGCCTGTAGAGATCGCTGAGGACCTCATTGACCTCTTGACGACCCACATCAACCAGACCGTAGGCACCTCGCTGTCTGACTTTGTGGTCCTGCTGCCTGTGTCTCTGGTGGCGGTGCTTGAGCGTGCTGCTCAGCGTGCTGGCGTGGGTGACATTGAGGACCTCATCGGCGCCTCTGTGCAGCCTTACAGCGGTACTGACTTCGGCCTGTTCCTGTTGCCCAAGATGTTTACCTCGCTGAGCTACCGCGAAGGCCGCGACGGTAACGTCTGGAAGATCCAAGCGACCCGCAATGGCGCCCATCAGGCATGGGACATTGAGATCATGACAGTCGTGGACATCGTGGCTAACGGCAAGGTCAAGGTGAAGCTGACCGCCGATGGTCTCCAGACCGAGATGGTGGCGTTCCCGATGATCACCAACATCAAGCTGACCTAAGGAGGACTCCTCAGATCTGAGGGCACCTCTGTGAGCCCCGTAAGGCCGATCCAAGAGGGACCGGCAGGGGCACTATCAGACGATGTGCAGATTTGCATATCGCTCCACCTTCCCGAAATTTCGTGAAGCTTCTCCTTAAAGAGGACGCCCCAAATCTGGGGAGACCTATTCGCCCGTCGCTGGGCATCACCCAATCCAGTCTTTCTGATAGTGCCTTTCATGCCACGCCGGGTCCCTTTGTCGGGGTCTTGGATGCTCGGCTGTGGGTGCGACCTGAAGGGCACTACCAAAAGGAAATCGACACTATGAACATGATCAACAGCACCGCAACCATCTTCGAGAAAATCTCCAAGACTGGAGCGGTCTCCCCAACGACCCTCAACGGCTTACCCGGTATGTCGTCCTTGGAGATCGCGGAGATCACCGGGAAGAACCACAAGCACGTCCTTCGGGACATCCGAAAGATGCTCAACGAGATCGGCCCAGATTTGGACCAATGTCAGTATGTCGAGACCAAGGCACCAGATGGCTATGGTCGTTTCCAGCCGCTGACCATCCTCGACAAGGAGCTGACCTTTACGCTGCTCTCCCGGTATTCCTTCAAGCTGTCCAATATGATCGTCAAGCGCTGGCTTGAACTGGAAGGCTCAGGCTTTGAACGTGTGTCGGTACAGGCCGCTGTGGTCCACCTGATCGAGCGTGAGAAGGACAACTATCGAATCGCAATGAGGGACATCAGGACCGCTGCAAGGCGTCTCAAGGCCCGCTGAGAGTTGAATGACACTTCCTCAAACGAAGCGTGACGGGCTATGCTGAATGACTAACTTGTCCTGACGAGACGCCTCCATGAGTGTCACGCTGTGTTACACCTACAAGGGTAAACGGGTAGTAACCAAAGTGCCTGTCGAGTCTCTGACTCCACATGCGGCGCTATGCTATGCCTTGCTTCAATCAGGCGCCTCTGACGACCAATCCCAAGGGAGCTGGCCGCATTCATATGAGCGCCTCCTTGAGGTAGCCCTGCAACACGAACTCACAGACGTTCGCTTTCACAAGTCACTCTAATCCCTCAAGGAGAACCCCATGGACCACCTACAGGCCCTCTACTGGGTCTGTCTGGCCGTGCAACTGGGGTTCTGGTTGTGGTCGCATAGACCACCCTAAGGCCCTTTGAGAATCTGACAGAAAAATCTGAAAGGTCACCATTACAAGACTTCCCGCGCTGGCTCCCCCGTAGGCCCTCGCATGGGTGCCGGTGGGCGCGTTAAGGACCCCGGTTAATTCACCCTTGCGGTCTTGCTGTCTGTCACCAACACTGTCACCAGCTTTGTCACCAAACTCCTTGAGGTCCTCTATGAAGCCCGCTACGCTTGGCCTGCCGCCATACCCCACTCAGTTCTGGGCCAACCCGGAAAACTTTGGCAAGTACTGGTGGTGATGATGAGTGTCTCGGTCTGCCCTTGTGGCAGTGGCAACCTGCTTGATGCCTGCTGTGGGCATTACCATGCCGGTACCCCCGCACCCGATGCCCAGACGCTGATGCGCTCACGCTACAGTGCCTACGTGCTGGGCCTGGTCGACTACCTGGTCGCCACCACCCTGCCAGCCCAACAGGCCCAGCTGGACCGCGCCGGCATGGCCGCCTGGAGCGCCCAGAGCACCTGGCTGGGGCTGGAAGTGGAAAGCGCCCAGGTGCTGGGCGGCCAGCCCGAGCATGCCTTTGTCACGTTCACCGCACGCTGGCACGACCCGGACGGCGACCACCAGCACCGCGAGTGCTCGGCATTCGTCCAGCACGCCGGGCGCTGGTACTTCATAGACCCCACGGTCGCGTTGAAGGCCGGGCGCAATGACCCCTGCCCATGCGCCAGCGGGCAGAAGTTCAAGAAATGCTGCGCCAGTTACATGGGGAACCGAGCATGATCGAACGCGCCCGTCAGCTGCTGCTCGGTTCGCTGCTGGCATTGCTGACGGGCTGCGCCAGTTGGAGCGCAGACGACTGGCGCCCGCCTGAAGTGCACCTGGTCGAGGTCGAAACGGTCAAGGCCAGGTTGCTGCAGCAGGAGTTCGTACTGCACCTGGAGGTCATCAACCCCAACGACAGCCGTCTGTTCATTCGCAGCCTGGCCTATGCCGTGCGGCTCAATGACCTGATGCTGGTGCAGGATGAAACCAGCCTGTGGCGCAGCGTAGGCGGCCACGACCGGCGGACCTTCAAGATCACCGCACGCACCAACCTCTGGCGGCAACTCAAGCCACTGGCCAAGCTGCTGAAAAGTGGGCAGCCGCTGCATTACACCCTGCAGGGCGACCTGGCCACTGGCCTGCTGATTCACCGGGACCTGCACTTATCGCGCAGTGGTGAGATAATCCCCGGCGATCACATCCCGGAGTAACCCTGCAATGTCCCAGCAACCCCACGTTCATGGCCCTGACTGCAACCACGACCATGACCATCACCACGACCACGACCACGGCCATGTCCACGGCCCACACTGCAACCACGGCCATCAGGAGCCGGTACGCAACGCCCTGAAGGACGTTGGCCGTAACGACCCGTGCCCGTGCGGCAGCGAGAAAAAATTCAAGAAGTGCCACGGCGCCTGATCTAGCGCGTCTGTGGGGGCATGGCCCGCCGCGCCTGCTTCGCGCACCATGCCCCCGGTCCAGCACTGCCCGCCGTGCCTGGCGCTACGCGGCCTTGCGCCGGTTCGCCCCCAGCAAGTCCTGGTACCACAGGCCGGCGTCATAGGCGATGGTCACCAAGGTGGTCCCCGCATAGCGCGGCTGTTGGGCCATGCGCTGGGCAACCGCCAGGCAGGCGGCGGCAGTGTTACCGACGAAGACCCCGCTTTGCATGTAGAACCAACGTTGCGCTGCCAACATTTCGGCATGCTGCACCTGCGCCCGTTCGTCCACCAGCGACCAGTCCAGAAATGGCGGGCTGACGCCTACCGCCATGCCTTCGAAGCGGTGATCGGTGAATACGCCAGCCTTGGAGTCACAGCCGTTGGGGTCGACCAGCACTGTCGACACCTCGAAACCGTGATCCTTCAGCCCCAGGGTAATGCCCGTGAAACTGGCGCCCGTGCCCGCGCAGCCAACGAACAGGATGTCCTTGCCGGCGCCCGCGTTGGTCAGTTGCAGCGCCAGTTCACTGGCTGTCTGGTAGCGGTGCGCTTCGATACCCACCGGGTTGTTGAACTGGTCGGTATAGAAGTATGACTTGCCCAGCGCGGCCTGGTTTTCCAGGTGGTGCATCACCACGTCCTTGGGCGTGGCACCGGCCATCAGCATTTCCTTGCCAATCAGCCGGGCGCCGAAGCATTCCAGCAAGTCCCGCTTGGTCTGGCTGAAACTCAGCCCAACCGCCAGCTCGACGGCCACCTGATACGCGTGGCATGCCGCCAGCAAGCCGAAGCCAAAACTGCCGCCGGTTTTTTCGATGACCGTGGTCACCCCTGGGATGATGTCGCCATTGCGCACGGCGTGCTCAACGATGCGCCGGGCGGCGCGGTACTTGTGGCTGCCACCGGGGTTGTTCATTTCCAGCTTGGTGTAGATGCGCTCGCTGACGTTGATGAGTTCGCTCATTTTCGGCTCCCTTCCATGGAAGTCTGCAGGCAGGCCTTGTTCTGCAACAGGCCAACGGTGGCGATCAGCAGGCCGATGCACAGGGCCATGCAGATGGCGTTGGTGCCGTCCCAGCCCACGGTGCTCAACAGCAGCGCGGGGCTGAACGCACCGATGGTGGCGCAGATGGCAATGCCCAGATCGTTCTTGCCCTGCATCTGCATCGCTGCCGGGCTGTTTTGCAGCGACTGCGCCAACAAGGCTCCGCCGCCGACGTAGGTCAGGTTCCAGCCCAGCCCCAGGGCGATCAGCGCCACGGTCATCATGCTGTAGCTGTGCGACCAGATATTCAGCGCCGAGCAGCCGATCAACAGGGCCAGGCCCGCGCAGATGGTAGTCCGGATGCCCAGGCGCTGGATGATCGCCCCGGTGAAGAATGACGGGGCGAACATGGCGATCACGTGCCACTGGATGGCCAGGCGCACGTCGGTAAAGTCTTCGTGCATATGCTTCATGTGCATCGAGGCCTGGATCATCAACAGGTTCATGATGCCGTAGCCCAGCGCCGCGACCGCCATTGCCACCAACACGCTGGGGCTCAAAGGCTCGCTGCGGCTGCTGGCCGACGTGGCAGCGCTGCCGGTTGCAGCGGCCAGGCCGGTGTCGTTGGGCAGGCACACTGCAATCAGCAACGACAACAGCGCCAGGCCGATGAACGCGGCATAACACAGCGAGAACAGTGGGTAGCCACCCACGTCGCGCAGCCACTCGGTGAGCGTCGGGCCCACCACGGCGGCAATCACGCCCCCGGCCACGACCAGCGACAGGGCTTTTGGCTTGAGGGCTTGGGAAAGGTTGTCGGTGGCGGCAAAACGGTTGAAGTTGGCGAAGGCGATGTAGACACCCAGCGCCGAGTGGCTGAGTACCAGCGTGGCAAAATGCTGGTGCTCCACCGCCAGAAAGCCGCTGACACCAGACACCGCCAGCGGAATGGCCCCCAGCATGAAGGCCTTCTTGCGGCCGATACGGCTCATCAACCTGGAAACCGGGTAGGTTGCCAGCATCAGGCACAGGAACTGGAACCCATACGGCACCGTCGACCATGCGGCGTCGGGGGCCAGTGCGGCGCCAACGATGGCCGCCATGGTCACCGACATCACGGCGGTGGTCAGGTTGATCGACTGGGCGGTGAAGTACAGGTAGGTGCGCCGCGGCAGGGTAGTGTTCATAAGGCATGCTCGTGGTAGGCGCCAAGGTCGATTTCGGCATCGGGGAACACGCAGATCAGGCGTTCCTTGCCTTTGCCCAGCCGTTTGCGCTTCACGCTCAGGCGCCCTATGCGCCTTGGCGAATCGAGGTGGGTGCCACCACACGGAATCTCGATGCCGTTGTAGGTCCACAAGCGTGCGTCTTCCAGCCCCTGGACGGCGTAATGCTCGATGGGCGCGTCGCCACCGATCAGTTCGTTGGCGCGCCGTTCTATCTCGATCACCTCCTCAGCGGTGAAGGCATCCTCGACCAGAAAGTCGAACCGAGCCGTGTCCTCCTTGATATGGCAGCCGATGGTCCACTGCTTCAGTTCCTCACGCAGGCCGATGGCAGCGGCATACAGGAAGTGGCTGGCACTGTGAGAGAGTGTTAGCCGCTCGCGCCGTTGAATATCGATGCTCACACGGGCGGGCATATCGACAGTCACTTCATCGAGCAAGTGCAAGTCGTCCGGGTGCACGGTGTGAATGATGATGCCGCCCAGTTTCCCGCCTTTGAAACCTTCCAGGCGAATAGGGCTGCCATAGAGTTTCTTGACCCAGACAAAACGCACCTTGCCGATCGGAAGTTCAATAATTCCATAATCAGCTTCCTGGCCACCGCCTTCCGGATAAGCCACGGTACTTTGCAACTCGATACCGTCGCTGTGCACACGCGTTACTTGCGTATTGGCAGCGGCCAGGTATTGATCCTTGTAATACAGTTTTTCGGTATTGCGCAGAACTTCGTAATTCAGAGCATTCATGACTCGAGTACCACCTGCAATGATGTTTTGACCTGCACCCGGGCGGCGGCAGGGATGTCTTTGGTAACGATGCAGCCCGGCCCGATGAAGGCGCCGTCACCAATGTGGATAGCCCCGAGCACGCTGGCGAACGCGCCGACCTGAACCCGGTCGCCCAGTGTCGGGTGGCGGGGGCTGGAAGGGTTGCCGCTGATGCCGCGGGCCCCCAGGGTGACGCCGCCGAGCACGTAGCAGTCGTCACCGATGGTCGCGGTTTCACCAATGACGGTGCCCATGCCGTGGTCGATGATGAAGCGCGCGCCAATACGGCTGCGGAAGTGGATCTCTGCGCCCGACAGCATCTTGCCGCGGCGCGAGATCATGGCGGCCAGGCACTGCCCACCGGCGCCATATACCGAAGCGCCATGGCGGTACACCCAGTGTGCAAGCCGATAATGCAAAACCGCCGAATAGGACGTATAAGTTCTGGCAATGAATACCAGGTCGCGGCCGGCGGCAGGGTCTTTGCTGGCGAATGCCAACAAGTCGTCATGGGCCTGTTCCGCCACCCGTTCAATAACATCGGTTTGTTTCAGCGCTTCGAATTCTTCAATTGAACAGCACTCCAGTAACGCCGAGGTCACAAGGTTTTTTACAACGTTGAATGACTCCAGTTCTTCAGGCACAGGAAGCCTGGCAATGACGGCTGATTGCATGTCCATAGGGTGCACGGCTCGATATCCAGTTATCTGGTGTTTACAGACGTTAAACGGGCTGCCAGGGCTGGCAGCCGAAAGTTCCGACGAGGGAATAGTGGCAGGTAATGGCCATGTGCAAACGAACAGTCGACAAGCATTTCCGTTAACTGTTAGGCTTTTTTTTCTAACGGTTGGGAACCTGCCATGAGCACCTGCAGCCTTCATCAATTGCTCAAGCAACGCCTGGATGCAGGGGAATGGTTGCCTGGGCAGCGCATGCCCTCCATTCGCAAGCTCACGGCGGCGGTCGATTTCAGTTACCACGATGTGGTCTCGACCTATGCCCAGCTGGTCAGCGAAGGGGTACTGACCGCCTCGCCAGGGCGCGGCTACTTCGTCGCCAACCGCAGCCGGCAGGCGAACGTGATCCACGAACCCGAGTGCATGGCCGGCGACCCGCTGTTCCGGCTGCTGCAGGGCGGCCAGCACTACACCAAACTTGGCAGCGGCTGGCTGCCCCCGGCGTGGCGCGACACCGAGCTGCTGGCCAAGGCGATTCGGCGCACGGCACGGCTGGAGCAAAGCTCCCTGGCCGAGTACGGCGATATCCAGGGCTACCTGCCCATGCGCAAACAGCTGTGCGTGCACATGAAACGCCTGACCCGGGTTGAGGTTCGCCCCAACCAGTTGCTGACCACGCTTGGCGCCACCCAGGGCCTGGACCTGGTCGCCCGGTTGCTGATCAAGCCGGGTGACCATGTGTTCGTCGACGAGCCGGGCAACGGCAACCTGATCAAGCTGATACAACTGGCCGGCGGCCAGGTGGTCGGCATCCGCCGAACCCAGGACGGGCCAGACGTAGAAGAAATGCGCAGCTACCTGGCCAGGCACAAGGTCAAGGCGTTTTTCTGCAACAGCACTTTCCACAACCCCACTGGCAGCAACATCAGCCCGCACAACGCCTTCAGCGTGCTGCGCCTGGCCGTGGAACACGAGTTCTTCGTGGTGGAGGATGACGTGTATGGCGACTTCAGCCCGGCCGTGCGCCAGACGTTTGCCGAACTGGACAACCTGGACCGGGTCATCTACATCGGCAGCTTTTCCAAATGCCTGTCGGCGTCGTTACGGGTAGGTTTCATCGCCTGCTCGCAAGACCTGATCGAGCCGCTGACCCGCCTGAAGCTGCTGACCTGCGTGGCGGTGCCGGCGTTTTGCGAGCGTTTCGTCAACACCATCCTGTCGGACGGTACCTACGCCCGGCACATGAAAGATGTGCAGCAGCGGCTGATCCGCCAGCAAGTACAGACGCAGCGCTTGCTGCTCGAGCGCGGCTGGCAATTCGAGATCGCGCCGCAGGGTGGCATGTTCCTCTGGGTCTACCACCCGCAACTGCCTGACCTGCAGCCGTTGATGCGCAAGCTGGAGCAGCACAAGATCCTGCTGATGCCCGGCTCGGCGTTCGCTGTCAGCCGTGATTACCGGCGTTACGCCCGCATCAACTGCACGCATTTTTCCGACGCCCTGGCAGGGCACTTCGAGGTTTGACCCGCCACCGGCAAATAAACCGACCTGGGACCTTGCATGGCGCCTGCGCGCTCACTACCTTAGCGCCTTTGCAAACTCGCCTCGCCCTGCAGGAGCCCTTGCCATGGCCGCCGCCGCCTTTCCTCACTTCCGCCCGCGGTTCACCACCGCTGCCACGCTGCTCGGCCTGCTTGGGCTGGCCGGCTGCCAGACCGGCGGCTACCAGGGTAGCGTGCCACCCGCCAGCGGCGTGCAGCCGCTCAAGGGCCTGGCACAGAACGTCTCGGTGCGGCGCAATGCCATGGGCGCACCGCTGATCGAAAGCAGCAGTTTCCATGACGCCCTTTTCAGCCTGGGCTATGTGCATGCCGGCGACCGCATCGAACAGATGGTCGCCATGCGCCTGCTGGCCCAAGGCCGCCTGGCGGAACTGGCGGGCAGCGAAGCGCTCGACATCGACCGCCTGATGCGCGCCGCCAACCTCAAGCAAAGCGCCGCCCAGCAATATGCCGACGCATCGCCACGGCTCAAGCGCTTTTTCGAGGTGTACGCACGCGGGGTCAATGCCTACCTGTTCCGCTACCGCGACAAGCTGCCAGCGGATTTGGCCAACAGTGGCTATCGCCCCGAATACTGGAAGCCTGAAGATTCGGCGCTGCTTTTCTGCCTGTATGCGTTCAGCCAGTCGGTGAACCTGCAGGAGGAACTCAGCGCCCTGACCCTGGCGCAGAAAGTCGGCAGCGACAAACTGGCCTGGCTGCTGCCCGGTGCACCGGACGAGCCCTTGGCCACAAGCGAAGTCGACAAGCTCAAGGGCCTCAACCTGGCCAGCCAGTTGCCGGGGCTGCCGGCACTGGCGGCCGCCAGCCAGAAGCTGGCCGACCTCGACCTGCTCGGTAGCCCTGGCTCGGCCAACCTGGCCCTGGGCCCGCAACGCAGCCGCAGCGGCAAAAGCCTGCTGGCCAGTGACAGCCGCGCCGCCTGGGCCCTCAGCCCGGTGCAAATCCACACCAGCAAGTACCAGGTTGCCGGCCTGTCGCTGCCGGGCCTGCCGATCGTGCTGGCCGGCTACAACGGCAAACTGGCCTGGAGCAGCAGCGCAGTCATGGCCGACAACCAGGACCTGTTCCTGGAACAACTGCGCCGCCAGGGCAGCCAGCTGAGCTACCTGGCAGATGGCAAGTGGGTGCCGGCCCGCGCGCGCAGCGAAACCTTCTTCGTGCGCGGCCAGCGGCCACAGCGCGAAGTGATGTATGACACCCGCCACGGCACCCTGCTGGCCCAGCCCGACAACGCCAGCCTGGGCCTGGCCCTGAACTTGCCGCAGTTCAAGGGCGACCGGAGCCTGGATGCGCTCTTCGACCTGACCCGCGCCGGCAACCTCGAGCGCGCCTTCGACAGCACCCGCGAGGTCACTGCGGCCGCCCTCAACTTCGTGTTCGCCGAGCCCGAGCACATCGGTTGGCAGGTCAGCGGGCGCTACCCCAACCGCCGCGAAGGCCAGGGCCTGCTGCCCTCCCCTGGTTGGGACGGGCGCTATGACTGGGACGGCTACGCCGACCCGATGCTGCACCCGTACGACCAGGACCCCACTGCTGGCTGGATCGGCCATGCCAACCAGCGCAGCCAGCCACGCGGCTATGGCATGCAGCTGTCCAGCACCTGGTACTACCCTGAGCGTGCCGAGCGCCTGGCCCAGCTGGCTGGCAATGGCCGCCATGACAGCCGCAGCCTGATGGCCCTGCAGAACGACCAGGTCACGCTAATGGCCAATCAGCTCAAGCAGATGTTCGACGCCCCCGGCATGGCCCAGCCGCTGAAGCAGGCAATCGACGCCCTGCCAGGCGCACAACGCGACAAGGCCCGCGAGGCATTGGCGCGGCTCAAGGCATTCGACGGTCGCCTGAGCCCGGTATCGGCAGACGCCGCGCTGTATGAACTGTTCCTGCAGGAAGTCGCCAGGCAGACCTTCCTCGATGACCTCGGCCCTGCGTCCAGCCCTGCCTGGCAGGCCTTCGTAAGCAACGCGCGGTTGTCATTCTCGGCACAGGCCGATCACCTGCTGGGGCGCGACGACAGCCCGTTCTGGGACGACCGCAACACCCCGCAGAAAGAAGACAAGCCGGCCATTCTGGCCCGCAGCCTGGCGGCAGCCGTAGATGCCGGCACTGCGCAGCTGGGCGCCGACCGCCGCGCCTGGCAATGGGGCAAGCTGCACCAGTATCACTGGCCTGCGCCGGCCTACCATGGCTTGGGCGATGCCCTCGGCCGTGCGCCGCAAGCCGCAGGTGGCGACTTCACTACCCTCGCGCTCACCCCGTTCGCCTGGGGCAGTGACTTCACCACCCACCTGCCCGCCTCCGCGCGCATGATCGTCGACTTCGGCCAGGCCGAACCGCTGCAGGTGCTGACCAGCAGTGGCCAGTCCGGCAACCCGGCCAGCGCCCATTACAGCGATGGGCTGGATGCCTGGTTCAAAGGGCGCTTCATGAGCTTGCCGCTGCAACAGCAGAACTTCGCGCGAGCGTATGGCAACCAGCGCTTGACGCTGGTGCCGGGCAAGTAGCGTACCCGGGCATGGAAGCCTGTGACCCTTTCCCTCGAAGAAATGGTTCGAACTCCCAAGCTGGTTCCGAGCTCCTAACAAGTACTCTCGGTAACCAGCGCCTACGCCATGGACCTCGTCATCGCTCGCCCCGAAGGCCTGTACTGCCCACCCGGTGATTTCTACATCGACCCGTGGCGGCCCGTGGACCGCGCCGTGATCACCCATGGCCACGGCGACCACGCCCGCACCGGTAACGGCCACTACCTGACCGCCAGCCCGGGCGCCGGCATCCTGCGCAGCCGCCTGGGCCAGCACATCGATTTGCAGACCCTGCCCTACGGTGAGCGCCTGCAGCACCACGGCGTGACCCTGAGCCTGCACCCGGCCGGGCATGTGCTGGGTTCGGCGCAGGTGCGCCTGGAGTACCAAGGCGAGGTCTGGGTAGCCTCCGGCGACTACAAGGTCGAGCCTGATGGCACCTGTACGCCCTTCGAGCCGGTGCCCTGCCACACCTTCATCACCGAGTCGACCTTCGGCTTGCCGATCTATCGCTGGCCAAGCCAAAGCGAGATCTTCGCCGGCATCAATGCCTGGTGGCGGGCCAATTGCGAGCTGGGCAAGGCCAGCGTGCTGTTCTGCTACGCCTTCGGCAAGGCCCAGCGGATTCTGCACGGCCTGGACGCGAGCATCGGCCCGATCCTGGTGCATGGCGCCGTCGAACCGCTCAACCGGGTGTACCGTGAAGCCGGTGTGCATCTGCCCGATACCCGCTATGCCGGCGATATCGCGCGCAACGACCCCATGCTGCGCCGGGCATTGGTCCTGGCGCCTCCGTCAGCCGGCGGCAGCAGCTGGATGCGCCGCTTCGGTGACTACAGCGACGCGTTCGCCAGCGGCTGGATGCTGCTGCGCGGCACGCGCAGGCGCCGCGGTGTGGATCGGGGCTTTGTGCTTTCCGACCATGCCGACTGGCCAGGCCTGCTCTGGGCCATCAGCCAGACCGGCGCCGAACGGGTGATGGTGACCCACGGTTCGGTCAATGTGTTGGTGCGTTACCTCAACGAACAAGGCCTGGATGCCCGTGCCTTCGTGACCGAGTACGGCGACGAAGACGATGCACCCACGCCCGAGCCTGCGCCATGAAAGCGTTCGCTGCGTTGTACCTGCGCCTGGACGCGACCACTTCCAGCAATGCCAAGCTCGAAGCGCTGCGTGATTACTTCGCCACCGCGCCCGCCGAAGACGCTGCCTGGGCGGTGTATTTCCTGGCCGGTGGGCGCCCTCGGCAGTTGGTGCCGACGCGCCTGCTGCGCGAACTGGCAACGGCCATGGCCGGCCTGCCGGACTGGCTGTTCGAGGAAAGCTACCAGGCAGTCGGTGACCTGGCCGAAACCATTTCATTGCTGTTGCCGCAGCATGCAGAAGGCAACGACGAAGGCTTGGCAGCCTGGGTTGAAAACCATCTGCTGCCTTTGCGGGGCCTGCCGCCCGAGCAGGTCCGCGAACGCTTGCCAGCGCTGTGGGCGCAACTGGAACGCCCCAGCCTGATGCTGTGCCTGAAGCTGATCACCGGCAGCTTCCGCGTGGGCGTGTCCAAGCTGCTGGTCACCCGTGCGCTGGCGCAACTGGCCGGGCTGGACGCCAAGCGCGTGGCCCAGCGGCTGGTTGGGTATACCGATATCAGTCACCGCCCCAGTGCCGCCAGCTACCACAAGCTGATCGCCGAGGAGTCCGCCGATGAACACAGTCAGCGCGGCGGCCAGCCCTACCCCTTCTTCCTGGCCCACCCACTGCAGGTGCCCAGCGAGCAGTTCGACGCCTTGCTCGGCCCGCCGAGTGACTGGCAGATCGAATGGAAGTGGGACGGCATCCGTGCCCAGGTGGTCAAGCGCGAGGGCCAGCTTTGGGTGTGGTCACGCGGCGAAGAGCTGGTCACCGAGCGCTTCCCCGAACTGCATGGCCTGGCGCAGACACTGCCTGATGGGGTGGTGCTGGATGGCGAAATCCTGGTGTGGAAGCCGGGCGAGTCATCGACGGAACTGGCCGTGCAGCCATTCGCGCTGCTGCAGCAGCGCCTTGGCCGCAAAACCTTGGGCAAGAAGCTGCTGACCGACGCGCCTGTCGTGCTGCAAGCCTACGACTTGCTGGAGTGGCAAGGCGAAGACTGGCGTAGCCGACCGCAGCACGAACGCCGCACCCAGCTGCAACGCCTGGTGGAAGAACACCCGCTTGCCCCGGTCCTGCTGTCGCCACTGCTCGAAGGCCCGGACTGGGCCGACCTTGCCCGCCAGCGTGAGCAATCCCGCAGCCTTGGCGTCGAGGGCCTGATGCTCAAGCAGCGTGAGGCCTTGTACGGCGTGGGCCGTACCAAGGACATGGGCACCTGGTGGAAGTGGAAGATCGACCCCTTCAGCGTCGATGCCGTGCTCATTTATGCCCAACGTGGCCATGGCCGCCGGGCCAGCCTGTACAGCGACTACACCTTCGCCGTGTGGGACGCGCCGGCCGGCACGCCTGGGCGGGCACTGGTGCCGTTTGCCAAGGCGTACTCAGGGCTCAGCGACGCGGAGATGCGCAAGGTCGACAGCATCATCCGCAAAACCACCGTGGAAACCTTCGGCCCAGTGCGCAGCGTGACCCCCACCCTGGTGTTCGAACTAGGCTTCGAGGGCATCGCCCTGTCCCGCCGGCACAAGAGCGGTATCGCCGTGCGCTTCCCGCGCATGCTGCGCTGGCGCCTGGACAAACCGGTGGAAGAGGCCGACGACCTGGCGACGCTGCAGGCCTTGCTGGCCTAGGTTACTGGCTGGGTGGCCGCGGTGTGGGCGGGCTCGCTCGCGCAGCCCACCCTCACCGAGTTTCGGCAAACCCTATGCAGGCACAACGCCGAAAACTGTGCTTCTATCTGTGTGCCGACCCGTGTCGCAGACCGTTTTCGCCACGCAGCCAGGACCACCATGCACCATTCAACACACGACCTGCTCTCACCCGTTCCGGGCATCACCCGCCAACTGCACAGCTTCCACTTCGGCCCCCGCGGTGGTGGCAAAGTCTATATCCAGGCATCGCTGCACGCCGACGAGCTACCCGGCATGCTGGTCGCCTGGCACCTCAAGCGCCGCCTGGCAGAACTGGAACAACAAGGCCGTCTGCAGCGCGAAATCATTCTGGTGCCGGTGGCCAACCCGGTTGGCCTGGAGCAGGTGCTGCTGGACGCGCCACTGGGGCGCTTCGAGCTACAGAGTGGCGAGAATTTCAACCGTAATTTCGTCGACCTGTCGGACACCATCGGCGACCAGATCGAAGAGCACCTCAGCCAGGACCCTGCCCACAACGTTGCGCTGATCCGCGAGTACCTGCGCCGCGGGCTGGACGCGCACCCGGCGCGTACGCCGCTGCAGGCCCAGCGCCTGATCCTGCAACGGCTGGCCTGCGATGCCGACCTGATACTGGACCTGCACTGCGACTTCGAAGCGGTGGAGCACCTGTACACAACACCTGACGCCTGGCCGCAGATCGAACCGCTGGCCCGCTACCTGGGTGCACAGGCCAGCCTACTGGCCACCGATTCGGGCGGGCAGTCGTTCGACGAGTGCTTCAGCCTGGTCTGGTGGCAGTTGCAGCAGCGCTTCGGCAAACGCTTCCCTATCCCGTTGGGCTGTTGCTCGGTCACGGTCGAGTTGCGCGGGCAGGCCGACGTCAGCCACGCACTGGCCAGCAAGGATTGCGGGGCGATTCTCGACTTCCTCACCCATGCCGGCATTATCGAGGGTGCCAAGCCGGCACTCCCCGCCCTGCTGCGCCCGGCTACACCGCTGGCCGCCGTAGAACCGGTGGCGACACCCCTGGGTGGGTTGCTGGTGTACCACGCCAAACCAGGCCAGCAACTGGCGGCAGGCCAACTGATCGCCGAAGTCATCGACCCCCTCAGCGACCGGGTCACTGCCGTGCGCAATAGCCAGGCCGGCCTGTTGTACGCCCGCAGCGTACGGCGCATGGCTACCGCGGGCATGGTCATCGCCCATGTGGCCGGCGAGCAGGTGTGCCGGAGCGGTTACCTGTTGGGCAATTGATCCGGTAAAACCATTGCCGCCGGCGGGTGGTCTGTAGAAGCACAACCTTCGAAGGACCCTGCGCCCCATGCCCACCACCGACCTCGCCAACGCCTGGTTCAGCAAACGTGGCTGGAAACCGTTCGCGTTCCAGCGCCGGGTCTGGGCGGCGGTAGAGCGCGGCGAGTCTGGCCTGCTGCACGCCAGCACCGGTGCCGGCAAAACCTACGCGGTGTGGCTGGCGGCACTGCGCGCATTCAAGGCCCAGGCGCAGGGGCGCCAGGCAGCACCCTTGCAGGTGATATGGATCACGCCCATGCGCGCCCTGGCCGCCGACACTGCGCGCGCCCTGCAAGCGCCCCTCGATGAGCTGGGTTTGCCGTGGAGTGTCGGCGTACGCAGCGGCGACACCAGCAGTGCCGAGCGGGCCCGGCAAGCGCGGCGCCTGCCCAGCGTGCTGGTCACCACCCCGGAAAGCCTGACCCTGCTACTGACGCGTGCCCAAGCAGAAGCCGATTTCGCCACGCTGCGCTTGATCGTGGTCGACGAATGGCACGAGTTGCTGGGTAACAAACGCGGCGTGCAACTGCAGCTGGCCTTGGCCCGCCTGCGCCGCTGGCACCCAGGCCTGCCGACCTGGGGTTTGTCTGCCACCTTGGGCAACCTGCAGCATGCACGGGACGTGCTGCTGCCCGAGGGCGGCCTGCTGGTGCAAGGCCGGCAAGACAAAGCACTGCAGGTCGATACCCTGCTGCCCGGGGCCATTGAACGGTTTCCCTGGGCCGGGCACATGGGCCTGAAAATGCTCGACCAGGTCAGCCGCGAGGTCGACGCCAGCACCAGTTGCCTGGTGTTCACCAATACCCGGGCCCAAGCCGAGCTCTGGTACCAGGCCCTGCTGGAAAGCCGCCCCGACTGGGCCGGCCTGATCGCCTTGCACCATGCCTCACTGGCCCGGGAAACCCGCGACTGGGTTGAACGCAGCCTCAAGCAGGGCAGCCTGAAGGCGGTGATCTGCACCTCCAGCCTGGACCTGGGGGTAGACTTTCTGCCCGTGGAGCGGGTGCTGCAAATCGGCTCGGCCAAGGGCATCGCACGCCTGATGCAACGGGCCGGCCGCTCGGGCCATGCCCCCGGGCGGCGCTCCCGGATAACCCTCGTACCTACCCACAGCCTGGAGCTGGTCGAGGCAGCAGCCGCTCGCCAGGCACTGGAAGCCGGGCACATCGAGGCGCGTTTCTCCCCCCGGCTGTGCATGGACGTACTGGTGCAGCACTTGGTCAGCATGGCCTTGGGCAGTGGCTTTCGCGCCGACCAGTTGCTGGCCGAAGTGCGCAGCACCTGGGCGTTCGCCGGCTTGCGCGACAGCCAGTGGCAGTGGGCCCTGGACTTTGTCTGCCACGGCGGCAGTTCACTGACGGCCTACCCCGACTACCAGCGCGTCGAGCGCCATGCCGACGGCGTTTATCGAGTGGCCAGCGAGCGCCTGGCGCGGCGCCATCGCATGGGCATCGGCACCATCGTCAGCGATGCCAGCCTGCAGCTCAAGTACTGGAGCAAGGGCGGCGGCGGCAAGACGCTGGGCAGTGTCGAAGAAGCCTTCATCGCCCGCCTGCGGCCCGGCGATACGCTGGTGTTCGCCGGGCGAGTACTGGAACTGGTGCGGGTGGAAAACATGACCGCCTACGTACGCCGCAGCACCGCACGCAAGGCTGCCATAGCACGCTGGAACGGCGGGCGCATGCCCTTGTCGAGCGAGCTGGCCGATGCGCTGGTCGAACAGCTCGACGCTGCCGCCCACGAACGGTTTACCGGCCCGGAAATGCGCGCCGTGCGCCCGCTGCTGGCACTGCAAGCCCAATGGTCGGCTCTACCCACCACGGCTACGCTGCTGGCGGAGACCTTCAAGTCGCGCCAGGGCTGGCATCTGTTCCTGTACCCCTTCGCCGGGCGCATGGCCAATCTGGGCCTGGCCAACCTGATTGCCTGGCGGGTGAGCCGCCAGCAACCCCTGTCGGTATCGATTGCCGTGAATGACTATGGCTTCGAGCTGCTCAGCCCTGGCCATGTGGACTGGGCGACGCACTTACCGCAGGCGCTGGGCACCGAGCAACTGCTGGAGGATGTGCTGGCCAGCCTCAACGCGGGTGAAATGGCGCTACGCCGTTTCAGGGAAATTGCCCAGATTGCCGGGCTGGTGTTTGGCGGCTATCCGGCGGCGCAGAAAAGCATGCGGCAGATTCAAGCATCCAGTGGTCTGTTCTACGAGGTGTTTCGCAAACATGATGCAGGCAACCTGCTGCTCGGCCAGGCCCGTGACGAGGTGCTGAGCGAGGAACTGGAAATTGATCGCCTGCACCGCCAACTGTTGAAGATGGCCGGCCTGCAACTGGACCTGCGGGCCTTGAAGCGGCCGGGGCCGCTGGCGTTCGCCTTGCTGGTGGAGGGCATGCGCGAGACGTTGAGCACCGAAAAGCTGGCGGACCGTATTGCGCGAATGGTGGCAGAACTGGAACAGGCGGCGAACAAGGAATGACCCTACAGCATCAGGCCATCGAACATTGCGGCCAGGAGTTATGGCTGCTCCCGGACAAGGCCATCTACTGGCCGGCGCAGCGTGCATTGCTGGTTGCCGACGTGCATATTGGCAAAGCCGCCAGTTATCGTGCGTTGCACCAACCGGTGCCGCGTGGCACCACCGAGGCGACCCTGACGCGGCTGGATGACCTGCTGGCCCACTACGCTTGCGAACAGCTGGTCGTACTCGGCGACTTCCTGCACGCGCGCAGCGCGCGGGCACCTGCCACGCTGGCTCGTCTGCAGGCATGGCGCGACCGCCATCCTGGCCTGCACATCGTGCTGATACGCGGCAACCACGATCACAACGCCGGCGATCCCCCCGAAACGCTGGGCATCACAGTGCTGGATGAACCCTGGCTGCTGGGCCCTTTCGCCCTGCAGCACGAACCGCATGCTCACCCGGAACGGCCAGTGCTGGCTGGCCACGTGCACCCGGTCTTCATCCTGCGTGGCAGGGCCAGGCAACGCCTGCGCCTGCCGTGCTTTCTGATCGACGAACAAGTGAGCCTGCTGCCCGCATTCGGTGAGTTCACCGGCGGCTGGGAAATAGCGCCGCTGCCCACCAGCCAGGTCTACCTGGCTGGCGCCGGCCGGGTCTGGCCGCTTTAGCAGCGCATCACGCTACAGGCGCTGGGGGAGGCTCGTCAGGCAAGGTCGGCTCGCCCGGTTCCATGGGTGGGGATTCACCTGGCTGCGCAGGCTGCGGCGTATCGGGGTCAGGCTGATGGGGCACGCCCCCGGCCTGCATGGGCAACGGATGCGCCAGCAAAGACCAGGGCAACAACCCGATGTGGTTGGGCTGCAGACCTGCCAGCTTGGCACTGATTGCGGGATGGAGTTTCATTGGCTGCTCCTGACGAAACCGATGCACATCATGAGCACCGGCGTACTTCGTTGGAGTGGCAAAAGCGCAGGTAATTCCCCGCGCTCGTCGGCTCAGGTCCGCGGCAGGGTCACGCCGCGCTGGCCCTGGTACTTGCCGCCGCGGTCCTTGTACGACACATCGCACGCTTCGTCAGACTGCAGGAACAGCATCTGCGCCACGCCTTCGTTGGCATAGATCTTTGCCGGCAGCGTGGTGGTGTTGGAGAATTCCAGGGTCACGTGGCCTTCCCACTCAGGTTCCAGCGGGGTGACATTGACGATGATGCCGCAACGGGCGTAGGTGCTCTTGCCCAGGCAGATGGTCAGCACGTCGCGCGGAATGCGGAAGTACTCGACCGTGCGCGCCAGGGCGAACGAGTTCGGCGGAATGATGCACACGTCGCTCTTGATGTCGACGAAGCTGCCAGCGTCGAAGTTTTTCGGATCGACGGTCGCCGAGTTGATGTTGGTGAACACCTTGAATTCGTCGGCGCAGCGCACGTCGTAGCCGTAGCTGGAAACACCGAAAGAGATGACCCGGCTGTCCTGCTCGCCGCGCACCTGGCGCTCGACGAACGGCTCGATCATGCCGTGTTCCTGCGCCATGCGGCGAATCCACTTGTCCGATTTGATGCTCATGGCGGGGTGTCCTGAAGAGTTGCGTGGTGGAAAACGTGGTGCGCATCTTACCGGTCCCGGCGCCCAGGTTAAAGTTCCATCCCTCACCCCGCGTCGGGCGCGGCTTGCAGCCGCCGTCGATCCGAATTTGCCTAAACCGCATTCAGACCATTGGCAGGTTGCGGAAAGTGGGGTAAGGTGGCGCCACTGTGCTGCACGTGACACCGAGAATCTCTAGTTTGATGCACGATCCTGATCGGCCCATCGCTGAATTTTCTGCTCTCTTTGCGCTCAGTCCCGGTCAGGGTGTTTCCTGACCGTTATCAAATTGTCCAAGGAGACAGAAAAATGTCCAACCGTCAATCCGGTGTTGTTAAGTGGTTCAACGATGAGAAAGGCTACGGCTTCATCACCCCTCAGTCGGGCGACGACCTGTTCGTGCACTTCAAAGCCATCCAAGCTGACGGCTTCAAAACCCTGAAAGAAGGCCAGGCTGTTACTTTCGTCGCTACCCGCGGCCAGAAAGGCATGCAGGCTGAAGAAGTTCAGATCGCCTAAGCCGATCTAGCTTCCTAGCTTTCAAAAAACCCGCCTTCTGGCGGGTTTTTTTATGCTTGTTCGAAATTCGGCGCTGGCTTCTTCGCGGGTTTGCCCGCCCCTGCAGGAATCGCGCAGGCTTCAAGTGCTGTGTAGTCCTTGTGGGGGCAACTGTCTTTCCAAAATTTGAAAAGCCTGCGCGATTCATTGTGGGAGCGGGCGTGCCCGCGAAGCCGGCGACGCGGTGTCTGGCACCGGCTGCGCCGGTGTTCGCGGGCACGCCCGCTCCCACAGGAACCGTGTGATCTTCGAGTCCAACGGTGGACTGCGCCTAGCTCAAGCCCCTCAGGTCATCATCGCGCTGTTGAACCAGTCGATCACGTTGCTGCAGCAACTCCCTAAGAAACGCACGCTCCGGACTGATCCGCATGGTGGGCTGATCTGGAATGACTTCAGCGTAATGGGCCAACACTTCGGCATCGATAGCATCGGTTTTGGCTTTGATGCCGATGGCCTCTGCGAACGCTCGGGCTCGCTCTCAGGTCAATCTTCGCTGATGGTGATGCTCGGCATCGCCGGCGCTGCAGCTTCCTGCAGCACGATCCGCGCCCCTACCTGGCGCGCCAGTTCCTGGTAGACCATGGCAATCTGGCTTTCCGGCTCGGCAATGGCGGTCGGCTTGCCGTTGTCGGCCTGCTCGCGGATGACCATCGACAGTGGCAGCGAGGCCAGCAGATCGACGCCATACTGGCTGGCCAGTTTCTCGCCACCGCCTTCGCCGAACAGGTGCTCGGCATGGCCGCAGTTGGAACAGATGTGCACGGCCATGTTCTCGACCACGCCCAGTACCGGGATGTTGACCTTACGGAACATTTCCACGCCCTTGCGGGCATCGAGCAAGGCCAGGTCCTGTGGTGTGGTAACGATCACCGACCCGGCCACCGGCACCTTCTGGGCCAGGGTCAGCTGGATGTCACCGGTGCCCGGGGGCATGTCGATCACCAGGTAGTCCAGGTCGTCCCACGCGGTCTGGGTCACCAACTGCAGCAGCGCACCCGAGACCATCGGGCCACGCCAGACCATCGGCGTGTTGTCGTCGGTCAGGAACGCCATGGACATCACTTCCACGCCATGCGCCTTGATCGGCACAAACCACTTCTGTTCGCGAATCTGCGGGCGGGTGCCTTCGGCGATACCGAACATAACGCCCTGGCTGGGGCCATAGATGTCGGCATCCAGAATACCCACCCGGGCACCCTCGCGGGCCAGCGCCAGGGCCAGGTTGGCGGCGGTGGTCGACTTGCCCACGCCGCCCTTGCCCGAGGCCACGGCGATGATGTTCTTGACGTTGGCCATGGCCGGCACCTGGGCCTGGGCCTTGTGCGCGGCAACCACGCAGTCGATCGACACCTGGGCGCCGCTGACGCCCTCGAGGTTGCCGATGGCGGTCTGCAGCACCTGGGCCCAGCCGTTCTTGAACAGCCCGGCGGCATAGCCCAACTGCAACTGCACGCTGACGTGCCCGCCCTGGATATCGATGGCGCGCACGCAACCGGCGCTGACCGGGTCCTGGTTCAGGTAGGGGTCGGTGTACTGGCGAAGCACGCCTTCGATGGCGGCACGGGTGACGGCACTCATGGAGACTCCCATTGGCAAACTGAATGTAAAACAGGCGCCTATCCTAACCCGTCAATCATCGGCAGATGCGCTTGCGGGGTGAAATATCTTCGCCAGCCCTTTATAGTGGCCGATCACCCTCATTTTTACCCCGAGCCAGATAAGTAGCCGAGCCACCATGTCCGAGCCACGCCAGATTCTCGTCACCAGCGCCCTGCCCTATGCCAATGGATCGATCCACCTTGGCCATATGCTGGAGTACATCCAGACGGATATGTGGGTACGCTTCCAGAAGCTGCGCGGGAACCAGTGCATTTACGTCTGCGCCGACGACGCTCACGGCTCGGCCATCATGCTGCGCGCGGAAAAGGAAGGCATCACCCCGGAACAGCTGATTGCCAACGTCCAGGCCGAACACAGCAGCGACTTCGCCGACTTCCTGGTGGACTTCGACAACTTCCACTCCACCCACAGCGAAGAAAACCGTGAGCTGTCGAGCCTCATCTACACGCGCCTGCGTGAGGCCGGGCACATTGCCACCCGTTCGGTGACGCAGTACTTCGACCCGGAAAAGGGCATGTTCCTGGCCGACCGCTTCATCAAGGGCACCTGCCCGAAGTGCGCGGCCGAAGACCAGTACGGCGACAACTGCGAGAAATGCGGCGCCACCTACGCACCGACCGAACTGAAGAACCCCAAGTCGGCCATTTCCGGGGCCACCCCGGTATTGCGCGATTCGCAGCACTTTTTCTTCAAGCTGCCCGACTTCCAGGCCATGCTGCAACAGTGGACCCGCAGCGGCACGCTGCAGGACGCGGTCGCCAACAAGCTGGCCGAATGGCTGGACTCCGGCCTGCAGGAATGGGACATCTCCCGTGACGCGCCGTACTTCGGTTTCGAAATTCCGGGTGAGCCGGGCAAATACTTCTATGTATGGCTCGATGCGCCTATCGGCTACATGGCCAGCTTCAAGAACCTTTGCGCGCGCCGCCCGGAACTGGACTTCGATGCGTTCTGGCGCGAGGGCTCCAAAGCCGAGCTGTACCATTTCATCGGCAAGGACATCGTCAACTTCCACGCCCTGTTCTGGCCAGCCATGCTCGAAGGCGCGGGCTTCCGCAAGCCGACCGCCGTCAACGTGCACGGTTACCTGACCGTCAACGGCGCCAAGATGTCGAAGTCGCGGGGTACGTTCATCAAGGCCCGTACCTACCTCGACCACCTGCAGCCAGAGTACCTGCGCTATTACTACGCCGCCAAGCTGGGCCGCGGCGTCGACGACCTAGACCTGAACCTGGAAGACTTCGTGCAGAAGGTCAATTCTGACCTGGTTGGCAAGGTGGTCAACATCGCCAGCCGCTGTGCCGGCTTCATCCACAAGGGTAACCAGGGCGTGATGGTTGGCGGTGATGCCGCGCCTGAACTGACCGAAGCCTTCCTGGCTGCCGCCCCGTCCATTGCCGAGGCCTACGAAGGCCGCGATTTCGGCCGCGCCATGCGCGAAATCATGGCGCTGGCCGACCGTGCCAATGCCTGGATCGCCGACAAGGCGCCGTGGTCCCTGGCCAAGCAGGAGGGCAAGCAGGACGAAGTGCAGGCGATCTGCGCCCAGGGCATCAACCTGTTCCGCCAGTTGGTGATTTTCCTCAAGCCGGTACTGCCGCTGCTGGCTGCCGACGCCGAGGCCTTCCTCAACGTGGCCCCGCTGACCTGGGACGACCACCTGTCGCGCCTGGAAAACCACACGCTGAACCCGTTCAAGGCACTGATGAGCCGTATCGAGCTGGCCAAGGTCGAAGCCATGGTCGCCGCCAGCAAGGAAGACCTGCTGGCCGCCGAACCCAAGGCCCCGGCAGGCAACGGCGAGCTGGCCAAGGACCCGCTGTCGGCAGAAATCGAGTTCGACACCTTTGCCGCCGTGGACCTGCGTGTGGCACTGATCGTCAAGGCCGAAGCCGTGGCGGGGGCTGACAAGCTGCTGCAGCTGACCCTGGACATCGGGGACGAACGCCGCAATGTGTTCTCCGGCATCAAGTCGGCGTACCCGGACCCGTCCAAGCTCGAAGGCCGCTTGACCATGATGGTCGCCAACCTGAAACCGCGGAAAATGCGCTTTGGCGTGTCCGAGGGGATGGTCATGGCGGCAGGCCCTGGTGGTGAAGAGATCTACCTGCTGAGCCCGGACAGCGGCGCCAAGCCAGGCCAGCGCATCAAGTAATTGACCGTGGGGGCTGCCTGGCAGCCCCGTTGGCTTCTGCGGCGGGCCGGGGCAATCCCGGCCTGTGCGCGCCATCAAGGAAAGCTCTGATTCATGAACGCCGCCAAACGCCTGGAGATTTTTCGCAGGCTGCATGAAGACAACCCTGACCCGAAAACCGAACTGGCCTACACCACGCCATTTGAATTGCTGGTGGCAGTGACACTGTCCGCGCAATCGACCGACGTCGGCGTCAACAAGGCTACGGCGCGCCTGTTCCCCGTCGCCAACACCCCCGAGGCCATCTATGCCCTGGGCGTCGAAGGCCTCAGCGAATACATAAAGACCATCGGGCTGTACAACAGCAAGGCCAAGAACGTCATCGAAGCCTGCCGCTTACTGATCGAGCGTCACGGTAGCCAGGTACCCCAAACCCGTGAAGCGCTGGAGGCACTGCCAGGTGTCGGCCGCAAGACGGCGAACGTGGTGCTGAACACGGCGTTCCGCCAGCCGACCATGGCCGTCGATACGCATATTTTCAGGGTCAGCAATCGCACGGGCATAGCGCCGGGCAAGACTGTGCTGGAAGTGGAAAAGAAACTGGTCAAGTTCGTACCCAAGGACTACCTGCTGGACGCCCACCACTGGCTGATTCTCCATGGCCGCTATGTTTGCCAGGCACGCAAGCCAAGATGCGGCAGCTGCAGGATTGAAGACCTGTGCGAGTACAAGCACAAAACTTCTGACGATTGAGCGGATAGCTGAAAACCACTGCAGGCGATTGAAAAAATCTTTTTTACCAGCGCCTGCTTTCTGGTTATAAGGTCGGCCAACGGCCCCTTGGCTTGGAGCGACTCATGAGTACCGATAAAGACGACCTGTCGATCGAAGATGATTTTGTTGCCGTAGAAGATGACGCGGAGCCCCCGGTGGAATCTGCAAAAACCAACCTCAGCAAACGCCGCACCATCGACAACTTGCTCGAAGAACGGCGCCTGCAGAAACAACTGGCCGATTTCGATTACGACCTGTAGCCCTACCTTGGCAAAGCCTCCTGCCCGGAGGCTTCATGGCCTGTGCTCAGCTCAGGCCTTGCCGTTGCGCCAACTCGATCAGGTCTACCAGCGACCGTGCATTGAGCTTGAGTAGCAGGCGTGACTTGTAGGTACTGACCGTCTTGTTGCTCAGGTACATGCTGTCGGCAATTTCCTTGTTCGAACGGCCGCGCGCCAACTGTTGCAACACGGTCATTTCCCGGGCCGAGAGGCGGTTGACCATGTCCACCTCGCTGCCCGTGCCCCTGCCCCGGGCCGCGTGCAGGGCCTGGTTGGGGAAGTAGCTGTAGCCCGAGAGCACTGCCTTGATTGCGCTCAACAGTTCGGTAAGTTCCTGTTGCTTGCATACATAACCCGCCGCCCCCGCCTGCATGCAGCGCATCGAAAAATTGCCGGGTGCCTGCGACGTCAGTACCAGCACCTTGCTGCCTGGGCTGAAGCTGGCCATGCGGGCAATCACCTCCAGGCCATCCAGCTTCGGAATACCGATATCCAGCACCACGATGTCCGGCAGGTGTTGCCGCGTCAGCTGCAATGCAGCCACCCCATTGTCGGTCTCCCCCACGACGTCATACCCATGCCGCTCCATCAGCATGCGCACGGCAAGGCGTATGACCGGATGATCATCAACGATAAGCACTTTATTCATGCGACATCCATTCATTCACTGTTGTGGCTTTGGCACGCCAAGATAACTGACAGAACGACCGATGGCGCGGCGATTTGCCGACGAAACTCATGTGCAGACAAAACCTACAATAGTTGCGGAAACTTCCTACACATCGCGACTATGGTTGTAACAAACAAATTCCTTATTACCGATTACAGGCGTGTACCCGGTGGCCAGTTGCACTTTGAGCACAGACTGTCAGGGGCTGAAACACCCCTTCCCGACTTCGGGGTGAAGCGTGGATCAGGGACTTTGCCCGTTGTCGCGCACCGGGAAGCAGTCCAGTCTTTAGTTGCCCGGCGCAGTAAGGCAAAGATGGGCAAAACCGCCGGAGGCAGCCACCATGACCCAAGCACAACCTGTCGCCCCGCTGACGATCATTGCCATCTTCGCCGGGATCATCGAAGCCTCCGCCCTGGCCACACTGCCCTTTCTCAGCGAGTCCAGCCAGAAGCTCTATACCTGGTTCCTGGTGGGCTTTCCGTTCTTCCTGACCGCGCTGTTTTTCCTGACACTCAACTTCAACTACAAGTCGTTCTACAGCCCGTTACCCAACAAGGCAGCACCGGACAGCGCGCCCCCACCCAGCAGTGAAGCCCTCGCTGCCATGCCGCAGGAGGGGTTGCCAGGCGAGCCCGTCACCTTCATGTTTTCTGGCCCGGATGCCTGTCGCCTGATGGAACAGCAACTGTTGCAAGCGCTTGCGCAACCACCAACGCCGCCCCGCACCTGGCGCTTTTGCAATGTGGATAGAGGCCAATGCGCGCAATTGTCCATCAGCCCACTGGGCAGTGAGGCCGCGAACCCATGCAGCTGAAACTCTTCATTTCGAGCAGGCACAAAAAACCCGGCCGCAGCCTAATGCCAGTCAGTTAAGTAATTTGGGGCCGCTTTGCGACCCTTCGCGGGCACGCCCGCTCCTACAGGGGATAGCGCATCTCTTGCGTTCAGCGCCTGTGGGAGCGGGCGTGCCCGCGAAGGGCTGCAAAGCAGCCCCAGTTACCCAACAAAACAGCACCGGACAGCGCGCCCCCAACCGGCAGTGAAGCCCTCGCTGCCATGCCGCAGGAGGGGTTGCCAGGCGAGCCCGTCACCTTCATGTTTTCTGGCCCGGATGCCTGTCGCCTGATGGAACAGCAACTGTTGCAAGCGCTTGCGCAACCACCAA
>NZ_QJRK01000034.1:44759-81082 GCF_003205245.1 Pseudomonas sp. MB-090624
AGTGAAGCCCTCGCTGCCATGCCGCAGGAGGGGTTGCCAGGCGAGCCCGTCACCTTCATGTTTTCTGGCCCGGATGCCTGTCGCCTGATGGAACAGCAACTGTTGCAAGCGCTTGCGCAACCACCAATGCCGCCCCGCACCTGGCGCTTTTGCAATGTGGATAAAGGCCAATGCGCGCAATTGTCCATCAGCCCACTGGGCAGTGAGGCCGCGAACCCGCAGCTTAATGCCAGTCAGTTAAGTAATTTGGGGCCGCTTTGCGACCCTTCGCGGGCACGCCCGCTCCCACAGGGGATAGCGCATCTCTTGCGTTCAGCGCCTGTGGGAGCGGGCGTGCCCGCGAAGGGCTGCAAAGCAGCCCCAGTAACGCTTAACCGACAGGCATTAGGCCGCAGCCAGGTTCTTTCATGGCACAGGCCAGCAATCAGAGCAGCGAACGGCCCTTGTTGGCGGCAATGCGCATACGCAAGGCGTTGAGCTTGATGAAGCCAGCAGCGTCGGCCTGGTTGTAGGCGCCGCCATCTTCTTCGAAGGTGGCGATGTTGGCATCGAACAGCGAATCATCCGATTTACGGCCAACCACGGTGACATTGCCTTTGTACAGCTTCAGCCGCACCACACCGTTCACGTTGACCTGCGAAGCGTCGATCATCTGCTGCAGCATCACGCGCTCCGGGCTCCACCAGTAACCGGTGTAGATCAGGCTGGCGTACTTGGGCATCAACTCGTCTTTGAGGTGAGCAACTTCACGGTCCAGGGTGATCGACTCGATGGCACGGTGGGCCTTGAGCATGATAGTGCCGCCAGGCGTCTCGTAGCAGCCACGCGACTTCATACCGACATAACGGTTTTCGACGATGTCGAGGCGGCCGATGCCGTTGGCACCGCCGATGCGGTTCAGGTCGGCCAGAACGGTTGCCGGGGTTTTCTCGACACCGTCAATGGCAACGATGTCGCCGTTGCGGTAGGTGAGTTCGATGTAGGTGGCCTGGTCCGGGGCGTTCTCAGGCGAGACACTCCAGCGCCACATGTCCTCTTCGTGCTCGGTCCAGGTGTCTTCCAGAACACCGCCTTCGTAGGAGATGTGCAGCAGGTTGGCGTCCATCGAGTACGGCGACTTCTTCTTGCCGTGGCGCTCGATCGGGATACCGTGCTTTTCGGCGTAGTCCATCAGCTTCTCGCGGGACAGCAGGTCCCACTCACGCCATGGGGCGATGACCTTGACGCCAGGCTTGAGCGCGTAGGCACCCAGCTCGAAACGCACCTGGTCGTTGCCCTTGCCGGTAGCGCCATGGGAAATGGCGTCTGCGCCGGTTTCGTTGGCGATTTCGATGAGGCGCTTGGCGATCAGCGGGCGGGCGATGGAAGTACCCAGCAGGTACTCACCTTCGTAGACGGTGTTGGCGCGGAACATCGGGAACACGAAATCACGCACGAACTCTTCGCGCAGGTCGTCGATGTAGATCTCTTTAACACCCATTGCCTGAGCCTTGGCGCGGGCCGGTTCGACCTCTTCGCCCTGACCCAGGTCAGCGGTGAAAGTCACCACTTCGCAGTTGTAGGTATCCTGCAGCCACTTGAGAATCACCGAAGTATCAAGGCCGCCGGAATACGCCAGTACGACCTTTTTTACGTCCGCCATGCCATCACTCCACGGGGTTGTACGGAAAAGGACCGATTCTAACGGCGTTAACGATAAATTTACAGTGGCGCGACAGCTTCTGACGACAAAGCGACAAGAACTTTCACAGGGGCGACGGACGGTAGTGAGGCAGGCAAGTCAAGGGCCTGCGGTGCACGCGGCTGTCCAACCTCAAGGTTGCCTGGCCGGGGCAGCAGCAGCAGCAGGGACTTGCTCGGTCGGTTTCTCCACCGGTTTTTCAGGCACCACCACCCGGTCCAGCTCGATGTTCACCCGCCGATTCCGCGCCCGGTTGGCTGCAGTGTTGTTCTTGGCCACCGGGTAGCGCTCGCCGTGGAAGCGTACGGTGATCTGCTCATCCTTGATGCCATGAGCCTTGAAGTAGTCCGCCACCGCCAGCGCCCGGCGGCGTGACAGGTCGCGGTTGGTCAGGCGATTACCGCTGTTGTCGGAGTGACCGTTGAGCTCGACATGGTTCACCGAAGGGTCGGCCTTCATGTATTCGAGAATCACATCCAGCCTGGCCTTGGCCGCGTCATCCAGTTCGATGCCCCCGCCCGGGAAACCGACCTGGGTCTGGCGCACCTGATCGTAGTTCATGGGCAGCAGCTTGGCGGCACACACCTGGTAATCGCTGTAGGCCTTGGCAAAGCTCACCGGCAGTACCCGCACCTCCATGGGCCGGCCAGCTTCGCCCGCATAGCTGCGCACCACCGTGCTGCGCCCGTCCAGCAAGCCATTGATCAGGCGGCTGGCCTGGCCTTGCGACGAACTGAACAACACGCCAGTACGGGCCATGCGCACGCTACCCAGGTTGATATCACCACGACCGGGTTGCCACGGCGCCGCCGCCGCCAGCAGGCTGGCAGTGCCGGCCCCCAGTATGTTGCTGGCCGAGCGCAGCTGGAACACTGCCTGCTCGCCCGCCCGGCGTACGAACTCACCACTGCCAAAACCATCGATCGGCTGGATCAGCCGGCACTCGAACGGGTCACCCTCGACCTTCCAGGCAATGTTCTCCATGCGCGTCTGGAAAGTCAGCGCGGCAGCCGGCAGGCTGGCGAACAGGGTCAACAGGGTCAGGTAACGCTGGCGCACGGGCGGCTCCACAATTTCAACGGCTTACCTGCAGGCTATCGGACGCCAACCGGAAAACTTGATAGCCGTGCTCGGCCCAGGGTTTTCCGGTAGCATTGGGGCTTGAGTTCGACCCGCCTGGAATCCCCAATGTCCGATCGCCTGACCCTCCTGCGCCCCGACGACTGGCACATCCATCTGCGTGATGGTGCCGTCCTGCCCCACACCGTTGGCGATGTGGCGCGTACTTTCGCCCGCGCCATCATCATGCCCAACCTGGTTCCGCCGGTGCGCAACGCCGCCGAGGCCGGTGCCTACCGTGAACGCATCCTCGCTGCCCGCCCGGCAGGCAGCCGCTTCGAGCCGCTGATGGTCCTGTACCTCACCGACCGTACCAGCCCCGAAGATGTGCGTGCCGCCAAGGCCAGCGGTATCGTGTATGCCGCCAAGCTGTACCCGGCGGGCGCCACCACCAATTCCGACTCGGGCGTGACCAGCATCGACAATATCTTCCCGGCCATCGAGGCATTGGCGGAGGTCGGCATGCCGCTGCTGGTGCACGGCGAAGTGACCCGCAGCGAAATCGACGTGTTCGACCGCGAGAAGCGCTTCATCGACGAGCACATGCGCCGCCTGGTCGAGCGCTTCCCGGCCTTGAAAGTGGTGTTCGAACACATTACCACCAGCGATGCCGCGCAGTTCGTCACCGAGGCACCGGCCAATGTTGGCGCGACCATCACCGCGCAACACCTGCTGTACAACCGCAACCACATGCTGGTCGGTGGCATTCGCCCGCACTTCTACTGCCTGCCGATCCTCAAGCGCAACACCCACCAGGTGGCCCTGCTGGATGCAGCCACCAGCGGCAACCCGAAGTTCTTCCTCGGTACCGACTCGGCCCCGCACGCCCGTCACGCCAAAGAAGCGGCCTGCGGCTGCGCCGGCTGCTACACCGCCTACGCGGCTATCGAGCTGTACGCCGAAGCGTTCGAGCAACGCAACGCGCTGGACAAGCTGGAAGGTTTCGCCAGCCTGCACGGCCCAGCTTTCTATGGCCTGCCGGCGAATACCGACACCATCACCCTGGTCCGCGAAGAGTGGACCGCCCCGCAGAGCCTGCCATTCGGCGAGCAAACCGTGGTGCCGCTGCGCGCTGGCGAGAAATTGCGCTGGCGCCTGCTGGAGGAAAACGCGTGAGCGAAGACCTCTACGAAGACGACCTGGAAAGCCAAGGCAACAGCGGGTCGCGCCATCCAATGGCCGAGCGCTTCCGCGGTTACCTGCCGGTTGTAGTGGACGTGGAAACGGGCGGCTTCAACAGCGCCACCGATGCCTTGCTGGAAATTGCTGCAGTGACCATCGGCATGGACGAGAAAGGCTTCCTGTTCCCCGAGCACACGTACTTCCACCGGGTGGAGCCGTTCGAAGGCGCGAACATCGAGGCGGCCGCGCTGGAGTTCACCGGCATCAAGCTCGACCACCCGCTGCGCATGGCAGTCAGCGAGGAAACCGCGCTGACCGATATTTTCCGCGGTGTGCGCAAGGCCCTGAAGGCCAATGGCTGCAAGCGGGCGATTCTGGTCGGCCATAACAGCAGCTTCGACCTCGGCTTCCTCAACGCGGCCGTGGCGCGCAATGACGTGAAGCGTAACCCGTTCCACCCGTTTTCCAGCTTCGACACGGCCACCCTGGCCGGCCTGGCCTATGGCCAGACCGTACTGGCGCGGGCTTGCCAAAGCGCCGACATCGACTTCGATGGGCGTGAAGCGCACTCGGCGCGGTACGACACCGAGAAAACGGCGGAGCTGTTCTGCGGCATCGTCAACCGCTGGAAGGACCTGGGCGGCTGGCGCGACTTCAACGATTGACCTGTGGGCCGCCTGGCGGCCCTTTCGCAACACAAGCCCGCAGCCACCACCCAGGCACAAAAAAACCGGCCACCAGGGCCGGTTTTTCATGCGCGCCGCAATTACAGCTTGCCGGCGTTCTCGCTCAGGTAGGCGGCTACGCCTTCTGGCGAAGCATTCATGCCTTTGTCGCCTTTTTTCCAGTTGGCCGGGCAGACTTCGCCGTGCTCTTCGTGGAATTGCAGGGCGTCGACCAAGCGCAGCAGTTCATCCATGTTACGGCCCAGTGGCAGGTCGTTGACGATCTGCGAACGAACAACACCGTTAGTGTCGATCAGGAAGGCACCACGGAAGGCCACGCCACCTTCGGACTCAACGTCGTAGGCTTTGCAGATTTCGTGGGTCATGTCGGCAGCCAGGGTGTACTTCACCTGGCCGATGCCGCCGTTGTTGACCGGGGTGTTGCGCCAGGCGTTGTGAGTGAAGTGCGAGTCGATGGACACGCCGATCACTTCTACGTTGCGCGCCTGGAAATCAGGGATGCGGTGGTCCAGGGCGATCAGCTCGGACGGGCAGACGAAGGTGAAGTCCAGCGGGTAGAAGAACACCAGGCCGTACTTGCCCTTGATGGCCGAAGCCAGGTTGAAGCTGTCGACGATCTCGCCATTGCCCAGCACGGCCGGTACGGTGAAATCGGGGGCTTTCTTACCAACGAGTACGCTCATTGTAATCTCCTGATGAGGGTGTAGAACCGTTTGCCGGGCCAGACGGGCCTGCCCGACATCCAACAAAGGCGACCATCATACACGGCTTCTGATGACAGGCCGAATCCAACGAGCAGGCAACCGCCGGTCGCTCAAGCACGGGCCTTGCAGAAAGTGCTTTGACAAGCATTCTCATTAACATTAAGCTCCAACCCATCGACTCAACCAGCGATGGTCAGCCCTTATGTATGTGTGTCTTTGTGTCGGCGTTACTGACGGACAGATCCGCGACGCGATCTATGAAGGATGCTGCAGTTACAAGGATGTGCGAGCCGCGACCAATGTCGCCAGCCAGTGTGGCAAATGTGCCTGCCTGGCCAAGCAAGTAGTCCGCGAGACCCTGACCGAGCTGCAGGTCAGCCAGGCCGCGCTTCCCTACCCGGTAGAATTCACCACCGCCTGAAACCAGAATTTCCAAGAACCGGACCTAGTGTCCGGTTTTTTTATGCCTACATATCAATAAGTTAGGGCACCAACGCGGTTCACAAACATTCTTATTCCTATTAATTTTCATTTATTATTCAATCACTTAGGTTTGACACACTTGCGCATCGGGCTCAAACTTCCTGCTATTGGCACACTTCTACAGGGCAGGAACCCAAATGAAAGGCGACGTAAGCGTCATCCAGCATCTCAACAAGATCCTCGGAAACGAGCTGGTCGCGATCAACCAGTATTTCCTGCACGCACGCATGTACGAAGATTGGGGCCTGAACAAACTCGGCAAGCACGAGTACAAGGAATCGATCGACGAGATGAAGCACGCTGACAAGTTGATCAAGCGTATTCTCTTCCTCGAAGGCATCCCTAACGTTCAGGACCTGGGCAAGCTGTTGATCGGCGAGCACACCAAGGAAATGCTCGAGTGCGACCTCAAGCTCGAACACAAGGGCCTGGCCGATCTCAAGGCCGCCATCGCCCACTGCGAAACCGCGGGTGACTTCGGCTCGCGTGACATGCTGGAAGATATCCTCGAGTCCGAGGAAGAACATATCGACTGGCTGGAAACCCAGCTGGGGCTGATCGACAAAATCGGTATCGAAAACTACCTGCAATCGCAGATGGGCGAAGAGTAATCACCCGCTGCATAAAAAAACCCGCGATCAGCGGGTTTTTTCATGCTTGCCGAAATCAGGCTTCGGCAGCTTTGGCCTTGGCGGCGGCGTCCTTGATCAGGGCCTGCAGCTCACCCTTTTCGAACATTTCCAGCATGATGTCGCTACCGCCGACCAGCTCACCGGCCACCCACAGCTGCGGGAAAGTCGGCCAGTTGGCGTACTTTGGCAGGTTGGCGCGGATTTCCGGATTCTGCAGGATGTCGACGTAGGCGAACTTCTCGCCACACCCCATCACAGCCTGCGATGCCTTGGCCGAGAACCCGCACTGCGGGGCATTCGGCGAACCTTTCATGTAAAGCAGAATGGTGTTGTTGGCAATCTGCTCTTTGATCGTATCGATGATATCCATCTAGCACCTCAGCTGAACTTTCCGACGCGATCGTCGGCACGGTGAGGCATTGTAACGGAAAGCCGAGCAGCATGCTCGGCCTTGCCATCGCTCAAGCGGCCTCGACCTGCACGGGTACGCCATTGAGCGCCGCATTGCCCGACACCGGGTCACGCAAGCGCTCGTCGGTAAGGTCATTGGCACTCACGCCAGGCTGCGCCTGGGCGACCTGCAGGTGTACGCCCTGCCGGCCATGACCGAACCCATGGGGCAAGCTGACCACACCGGGCATCATGTCCTCGCAAGCCAGTACCTCGACTTCCAGGGCACCGGTGCGCGAGCGAATCCGCACCCGCTGGCCATCCTGCAGTTGCCGCTGCTGCAGATCGTGGGGGTGCATCAACAACTGGTGCCGGGGCTTGCCTTTGACCAGCCGATGAAAGTTGTGCATCCATGAGTTGTTGCTGCGCACGTGGCGGCGCCCGATCAACAACGATTCGTTCGGCGCTGGCGGTGCTTGCCGGGCCAGCCGCTGCAAATCGTCCAGCAGCACCTGGGGCGCCGCTTCGATCGCCTTGCTGGCAGTGGCCAGGCGAGCCTCGAGGTTGGCGCGCAACGGGCCAAGGTCCAGGCCATGCGGGTGCTCATCGAGCTTGGCCAGGGAAAGCTGCCAGGCGGTTGCCTCGCCGTAGCGGCCTTTGCGCAGGGCCAGGTCGATCATCTGTGCGGGCGCCACGGTTGGCTTGATCTCCAGCCCGGCACGCCTGGCATAGGCCTGCGCCAGCCCGACAAAAATTTCCCAGTCATGCAAGGCGCCCTGCGGCTTGGCCAGGATCGCCCGGTTGAAGCGCGTGATGTTGCGCACGGCCAACAGGTTGAATGTGCTGTCGTAGTGATCATTTTCCAACGCCGAGGTCGAGGGCAGGATCAAGTCGGCATGGCGTGTGGTCTCGTTGATGTAGAGGTCGATGCTGAGCATGAACTGCAACCCCTCCAGCGCAGCGTCCAGCTGGCGGCCGTTGGGCGTGGACAGCACAGGGTTGCCGGCCACCGTCACCAGGGCATGCACCTGCCCCTCGCCGGGCGTCAGCATTTCTTCGGCGAGGGCCGCCACCGGCAGCTCACCGCCGTATTCGGGCAACCCCGATACCCGGCTTTGCCAGGCATTGAAATGCCCACCCGAGGTGGTTGCGACCAGGTCCACGGCCGGCTCCGTACACAACGCCCCACCGGCGCGGTCGAGGTTGCCGGTCACCAGGTTGATCAGTTGCACCAGCCAATGGCACAGGGTGCCGAAGGTTTGCGTCGACACGCCCATGCGCCCGTAGCACACCGCCTTGTCGGCGGCGGCGAAATCCCGTGCCAGCTGCCGGATCTCGGCCGCCTCGATGCCACACAGCGCGCTCATGGCCTCGGCGCTGAGAGGCGCCAGTGCCGCGCGAACCTGCTGCAGACCATTGACCGGCACGTGCGAGCGCCGTGTCAGGCCCTCGTCGAACAGCGTGCTGAGCAGGCCGCACAACAGCGCCGCATCGCCCCCGGGGCGAACGAACAGATGGCGGTCGGCCATGGCCGCCGTTTCGCTGCGCCGCGGGTCCACCACCACCAGGCGCCCACCGCGCGCGCGCAGGGCCTTGAGCCGCTTCTCCACGTCGGGCACCGTCATGATGCTGCCGTTGGAGGCCAGCGGGTTGCCGCCAAGAATCAACATGAAATCGGTATGGTCGATATCCGGGATCGGCAATAGCAAGCCATGCCCGTACATCAGGTGGCTGACCAGGTGCTGCGGCAACTGGTCCACCGACGTGGCAGAGAAACGGTTGCGGGTTTTCAGCAGGCCGAGGAAATAATTGCTGTGGGTCATCAACCCGTAGTTGTGCACGCTGGGATTGCCCTGGTACACGGCCACGGCATTGCGCCCATGGGCCTGCTGGATCGCCCACAGCCTGTCGGCGGCCAGGGTAAACGCTTCATCCCACTCAATCGCCTGCCAGTGCTCCCCTACCCGTTTATGGGGCTGGCGCAAACGATCCGGGTCATTCTGAATATCCTGCAACGCTACCGCCTTGGGGCAGACATGGCCGCGGCTGAACGGGTCGTGGGGGTCGCCCTTGATCGAGCTGATCTGCGCCCGCCCCGCGTCGTCATGGCTGATTTCGATGTTGAGCCCGCAGATCGCTTCGCACAGGTGACACGCACGGTGATGCAGGGTCTTGGTCATGGCCGCCTCTGCCTTGTTGTTGGGTAGTGAACGAGCTGAAACTATGCGCCCGGCACCCTACCCCGGCCAGCGCGCTTCGCCGCGTGAATCCACCGACATCAGTGGCACGATTTGCGACAGCCATTTGCCAAATTGCCAAATTGCCAGCAAGCCGTGTACAACCTGCTGTAGCAAATAAAAAACAGCACAGCCCAATGGGTAGAGACACGCCTTGCAACGTCTTTGCAGGCGGGCTGCTGTTTCCCCTCTTGGCTTTAGGCGACATTTACTTATAGTATTGCGCCTTTCCCTTTTTCGTCCGCCCCCGTGCGGCTTACGCCGCAGGTCACTCCCGTTGTCAAAAAAACCATACGGCGACCTGCATACTGTTGCAGATAAGGTAGTCAATCATGAGCGCTAGGCACTTTCTCTCCCTGCTGGACTTCACCGCCGACGAATTGCTCGGGGTGATCCGCCGCGGCATCGAGCTGAAGGACCTGCGCAAGCGAGGCGTGCTGTTCGAGCCGCTGAAAAACCGCGTGCTGGGCATGATTTTCGAGAAGTCCTCGACCCGTACCCGTGTGTCGTTCGAAGCCGGCATGATCCAACTCGGCGGTCAGGCCATTTTCCTGTCGCCGCGCGATACCCAGCTGGGCCGTGGCGAGCCGATTGGCGACAGCGCCATCGTGTTGTCGAGCATGCTCGACGTGGTCATGATCCGCACCCATGCCCACAGCACCCTCACCGAATTCGCCGCCAACTCGCGCGTGCCGGTGATCAACGCGCTGTCCGACGAGTCGCACCCGTGCCAGTTGCTGGCCGACATGCAAACCTTCCTCGAACACCGCGGCACCATTCAAGGCAAGACCGTGGCCTGGATCGGCGACGGCTTCAACATGTGCAACTCCTACATCGAGGCCGCCAGGCAGTTTGACTTCCAGTTGCGTATCGCTTGCCCGGAAGGTTACGAGCCTGACCCACGCTTCATGGCCATTGGCGGTGACCACGTGCAAATCGTGCGCGACCCCAAGCAAGCCGTAAGCGGTGCCCACCTGGTGACCACGGACGTCTGGACTTCCATGGGCCAGGAGGAGGAAACTGCACGGCGCCTGGCGCACTTTGCGCCTTACCAGGTCACCCGCGAACTGCTCGACCTGGCGGCACCCGACGCCCTGTTCATGCACTGCCTGCCTGCCCACCGTGGCGAGGAAATCAGCCATGACCTGCTCGACGACCCGCGGTCCGTCGCCTGGGACCAGGCTGAAAATCGCCTGCATGCACAGAAGGCCCTTCTCGAATTCCTTGTCGAACCGGCTTACCACCACGCATGAGTCAACCCTTACTG
Source organism: Pseudomonas sp. MB-090624 (assembly GCF_003205245.1). NCBI lineage: Bacteria > Pseudomonadati > Pseudomonadota > Gammaproteobacteria > Pseudomonadales > Pseudomonadaceae > Pseudomonas > Pseudomonas sp. MB-090624. Next base: position 55,081 of record NZ_QJRK01000034.1, read on the forward strand.
CTCAACCTGCGCAACCTCGCCTGCGGCTACGGCGACCAGCGCATCGTCCAGAACCTCAACCTGCACCTGAACGCAGGCGACATTGGTTGCCTGCTGGGTTCATCGGGTTGCGGCAAAACCACCACCCTGCGCGCCATCGCCGGCTTCGAGCCGGTGCACGACGGCGAGGTCCAACTGGCGGGCGAGGTAATTTCCCGAGCCGGTTTCACCCTGGCCCCGGAAAAGCGCCGCATCGGCATGGTGTTCCAGGACTACGCGCTGTTCCCGCACCTGACCGTGGCGCAGAACATAGCCTTCGGCATTGCCAAGCACCCCCGCCAGGCGGCAGTCATCGAAGAAATGCTCGAGCTGGTCAAGCTGGCTGGCCTGGGCGGGCGTTACCCGCATGAGCTGTCTGGCGGCCAGCAGCAACGGGTCGCGCTGGCCCGTGCACTGGCCCCCGAGCCACAGTTGCTGCTGCTCGACGAGCCGTTCTCCAACCTCGACGTGGAACTGCGCCGGCGGCTGAGCCATGAGGTGCGTGACATTCTCAAAAGCCGCGGCACCAGTGCCGTTCTGGTCACCCATGACCAGGAGGAAGCGTTTGCCGTCAGCGACCAGGTCGGGGTGTTCAAGGAGGGCCGCCTGGAACAGTGGGACACACCCTACAATCTGTACCACGAGCCACAGACACCGTTCGTTGCCAGCTTCATCGGCCAGGGCTATTTCATTCGTGGCCAGATGGTCAGCCACGAGGCGGTCAGCACCGAACTGGGCGAGTTGCGGGGTAACCGCGCCTACATCATGGCCGTGGGCAGCTCGGTGGATGTGCTGCTACGCCCGGACGATATCGTGCATGCACCAGGCAGCCCCCTGCAGGCCAGAATAGTCGGCAAGAGCTTCCTCGGCGCCTCGACCCTGTACCGCCTGCAGTTGCCGACCGGCAGCCAGCTGGAAGCGATATTCCCCAGCCATGACGATCAGCAGGTAGGTGACGATGTCGGCATTGCGGTAAAGGCCGACCACCTGGTGCTGTTCCCGGCACCCGGTAGCGTTGCGGCGCAGTTGTCGCCCCTTGAGAACGGGGTTCGTCGCTACAGCTCGGCGACCTGATACAGGGTGCTGGGGCTGCACGGCAGCCCCAGCTTCTCAGCCCCTGCCAATACCGGCAAATTTGCCCTGGGTATGCTCGGCCAGCACTGCGGCCGCCAATTCCACCTCAAGCCCTCGCCGTCCGGCACTGACATGGATGGTTGCAAAGTTCTGCGCCGAATCATCGATGAAGGTGCGCAGGCGTTTCTTTTGCCCCAGCGGGCTGATTCCACCCACCAGGTAGCCCGTAGCGCGCTGCGCCGCCGCCGGGTCGGCCATTTCGCACTTCTTCACCCCGGCAGCATGGGCCAGGGCCTTGAGGTCCAGGGTGCCTCCCACTGGCACCACCGCCACCAGCAACTCGCCTTTCTCGCTGCTCGCCAGCAACGTCTTGAATACCTGCTGCGGGTCCAGCCCAAGCTTCTCTGCCGCCTCCAGCCCATACGACGCCGACTTGGGGTCGTGTTCGTAACTGTGCACGCGATGCTCGGCACGATGCTTCTTCAACAGGTCTAGGGCGGGGGTCATGCAGGGGCTCCGGTCTGGGACGGCTCGGCGGCTACTTTAGGACAATTCCCACATGGCAGCCAGCGCACCGCAATCGCGCAGCTCTGGCACGGGCATCCGAAACCGATTTTAGCGGCCATTTCGTGACTGGTCGTTCACTTTCGACCTTTGACATCAGCGTTTCTTGTCTATATTTTTTCGTTTCTGAATACGCGGTGCACGTTAAAGGTGCACTTCCCTGCTCGGTATCAATGGGGATGGACGCCGAGCTTTGCTGTCGAGCGCCAAGCGCCTCACAACAAAAACAACGAGGTCATACATGACGACTGCTCTACGCCAACCCACACTGTCCAGCCAATGCCTGGCCGAATTTCTCGGCACGGGCTTGCTGATATTCTTCGGCACCGGCTGCGTTGCCGCGCTCAAAGTCGCGGGCGCCAGCTTCGGCCTGTGGGAAATCAGTATCATCTGGGGTGTCGGGGTAAGCATGGCCATCTACCTCAGCGCCGGCATTTCCGGCGCGCACCTGAACCCGGCCGTGAGCATCGCCCTCACCCTGTTCGCCGGTTTCGACAAGCGCAAGCTGCCCTTCTACATGCTGGCCCAGGTGTGCGGCGCATTCTGTGGTGCAGCACTGGTCTACACCCTGTACAGCAACCTGTTCTTCGATTTCGAACAGGCGCACGCCATGCTACGCGGAAGCGAAGCCAGCCTGGAACTGGCGTCGGTGTTCTCCACCTACCCCCACCCCTCACTCTCCACCGGCCAGGCCTTCCTGGTCGAAGTGGTGATCACCGCTATCCTGATGGCTGTGATCATGGCCCTGACCGACGACAACAATGGCCTGCCGCGCGGCGCCGTGGCGCCGCTGCTGATCGGCCTGCTGATCGCCGTGATCGGCAGCGCCATGGGCCCGCTGACCGGGTTCGCGATGAACCCGGCCCGTGATTTCGGTCCAAAGCTCATGACATTCCTGGCGGGCTGGGGCGAAATTGCCTTCACCGGTGGGCGCAGCGTTCCTTACTTCCTGGTGCCGATCTTCGCGCCGATCGTTGGCGCCTGCGTGGGCGCCGCGGCCTATCGCGGCCTGATCGCCCGCAACCTGCCTGTTGCAACTGCCGAGCACCCTGAGACAAATGACAACCGCCAGGGCGATACTCAAGCCAGTTGATCGCGGCATCACACACAGCCCTGACCCCCTATTCTTGCAAGGCCTACGACCATGACAGACACCCAGGATAAGAACTACATCATCGCCCTGGACCAGGGCACCACCAGTTCGCGAGCGATCATTTTCGATCGTGACGCCAACGTGGTGGGTACCTCCCAGCGCGAGTTCGCCCAGCACTACCCGCAGGCGGGCTGGGTCGAACACGACCCGATGGAGATCTTCGCCACCCAAAGCGCGACCATGGTCGAAGCCTTGGCCCAGGCGGGCATCAGCCATGCGCAGGTTGCCGCGCTGGGCATCACCAACCAGCGCGAGACCACTGTGGTATGGGACAAGGAAACCGGGCGCCCTGTATACAACGCCATCGTCTGGCAGTGCCGCCGCAGCACCGAGATCTGCGCCCAGCTCAAGCGCGATGGCCATGAAGACTACATTCGCGAAGCCACGGGCCTGGTCACCGACCCGTACTTTTCCGGCACCAAGCTGAAATGGATCCTCGACAACGTTGAAGGCGCCCGTGAACGGGCCGAACGTGGCGAATTGCTGTTCGGCACCATCGATACCTGGCTGATCTGGAAATTTTCCGGTGGCAAGGTCCATGTCACCGACTACACCAATGCCTCGCGCACGCTGATGTTCAACATCCACAGCCTGCAGTGGGACGACAAACTGCTGGAGATCCTGGGCATCCCGCGGCAGATGCTGCCTGAGGTGCGGCCGTCGTCGGAAGTGTACGGCCACACCAAGAGCGGCATCGCCATCGCCGGTATCGCCGGTGACCAGCAGTCGGCCCTGTTCGGCCAGATGTGCGTGGCACCGGGCCAGGCCAAGAACACCTACGGCACCGGCTGCTTCCTGCTGATGAACACCGGCAGCCAGGCCGTGAAGTCTTCCCATGGTCTGCTCACCACCATTGCCTGCGGGCCACGGGGCGAAGTGGCCTATGCATTGGAAGGCGCCGTGTTCAATGGCGGCTCCACCGTGCAGTGGCTGCGTGACGAGCTGAAGATCGTCAACGACGCACTGGATACCGAGTACTTCGCCAGCAAGGTCAAGGACAGCAATGGCGTGTACCTGGTGCCGGCGTTTACCGGCCTGGGTGCACCGTACTGGGATCCCTACGCCCGTGGTGCGCTGTTTGGCCTGACCCGCGGCGTGAAGGTGGACCACATCATTCGTGCGGCCCTCGAGTCGATCGCCTACCAGACCCGCGACGTGCTCGACGCCATGCAACAGGACTGCGGCCAGCGCCTGTCCGAACTGCGCGTGGACGGTGGCGCAGTGGCCAACAACTTCCTCATGCAGTTCCAGGCAGACATCCTCGGCACCTGCGTGGAACGCCCGAAGATGCGTGAAACCACAGCCCTCGGCGCAGCATACCTGGCGGGCCTGGCCTGTGGCTTCTGGTGCGGCCTGGACGAGTTGCGCGACAAGGCCATCATCGAACGCGAGTTCAGCCCGCAGTTGGATGAAGCGCAGAAAGAAAAGCTGTACGCCGGCTGGAAGAAGGCCGTAGATCGCACCCGCGATTGGGAAGATCACGACGCCTGAGGGACCCTCAGCGATGCCGCGGTCCCGCCATGGGATCGCGGATCGCGGTTCGCAGCCCGGGCCAATGCGTCATAGCCCACTGGCCGTAGTCTCCGTCCTACGGCATCATTGCAGAATTTGTCCGGCAGCCCCAAAGGACCGCCCATGAATCTGCCCCCACGCCAACAACAAATCCTCGAACTGGTGCGAGAGCGCGGTTATGTCAGTATCGAGGAAATGGCGCAGCTGTTCGTCGTGACGCCACAAACCATCCGCCGTGACATCAACCAGTTAGCCGAACTCAACCTGCTGCGCCGCTACCACGGGGGTGCCGCTTACGATTCGAGCGTCGAAAATACCGCCTACGCCATGCGTGCCGACCAGATGCGCGACGAAAAGCAACGCATCGCCGAGGCCGTGGCCAGGCAAATACCCGACCATGCCTCGGTGTTCATCAACATAGGCACCACCACCGAATCCATCGCCCGGGCCCTGCTCAATCACAACCACCTGAAAGTCATCACCAACAACCTGCATGTGGCCGCCATTCTCGCGGCCAAGGATGATTTCGAGGTGCTGGTGGCAGGCGGCACGGTGCGCCGCGATGGCGGCGTGGTCGGCCAGGCCAGCGTCGATTTCATCAACCAGTTCAAGGTCGATTTCGCCCTGGTAGGGATCAGTGGCATTGACGAGGACGGCAGCCTGCTCGACTTCGACTACCAGGAAGTGCGGGTGTCCCAGGCCATCATCACCAATGCCCGCCAGGTTATCCTCGCCGCCGACTCCAGCAAGTTCGGGCGCAACGCCATGGTGCGCCTGGGTTCGATCAGCCTGGTGGATTGCCTGGTGACCGACCAGGCCCCCGCCCCCGCCCTGACTCAACTGCTCAACCAGTACAAGATCCGCATCGAAGTGGTGTAAACGCCCCACCGGCCATCGGGCTGTAACGCCCTCAGATCGAGCGCTGCGCGATCTGCGGGCGACTCGGTGCGCGAAGGGTTCAAGCGCATTTTCGTTAATGTTCATTTACTTGCCATGTGATCAGTTTTTTCTATGAAAACTGACTGGCAAGCGCCCTCCTGTTGCGCTAGTATTTTCGGAAACGAACATTAATGTTCATATTCGATATGAACAGTTTCAGGAGGCCTTGCCCGTGTCCCAGCCCGTTTCGTCCCAGCCAGCACTCGCCGACTGCTACGACATTGCCGTAATCGGCGGTGGCATCAATGGTGTCGGCATTGCCGCCGATGCCGCTGGCCGGGGCCTCAAGGTGTTCCTGTGCGAAAAGGACGACCTGGCCCAGCACACCTCATCGGCCAGCAGCAAACTGATCCACGGCGGCCTGCGCTACCTAGAGCACTACGAGTTTCGTCTGGTACGCGAAGCGCTGGCTGAACGTGAAGTGCTGCTGGCTAAGGCGCCACACATCGTCAAGCCCATGCGTTTCGTGCTGCCACACCGCCCGCACCTGCGCCCGGCCTGGATGATTCGCGCTGGCCTGTTCCTGTATGACCACCTGGGCAAGCGCAAGCGCCTGGGCGCCTCGCGCAGCCTGCGCTTTGGCCCGGGCTACCCGCTCAAACCGCAGATCACCCGCGGTTTCGAGTACGCCGACTGTGCAGTCGACGATGCCCGCCTGGTGGTGCTCAATGCCATGGCCGCCCGTGAACACGGCGCTCACATTCTGACCCGCACCCGCTGCCTGCGCGCCGAGCGTGTAGATGGCCTGTGGCAGGTAGACCTGCTGCATGCCGACGGCAGGCAACAGCGCATTCGGGCACGCGCCCTGGTCAATGCTGCCGGCCCTTGGGTGGCCAGTTTCATCAAGGACGACCTCAAGCTCGATGCGCCCTATGGTATTCGCCTGATCCAGGGCAGCCACCTGATCGTGCCGCGCCTGTATGAAGGCGAACACGCCTATATCCTGCAGAACGAAGACCAGCGTATTGTCTTCTGCATACCTTACCTGGAGCGCTTTACCCTGATCGGCACCACCGACCGGGAGTACAGCGGCGACCCGGCGAAAGTCGCCATTACCGACCAGGAAACCCAGTACCTGCTCAACGTGGTCAATGCTCATTTCAACCATCAGCTAAGCCAGGCCGACATCCTGAATACCTATTCCGGGGTACGTCCGCTGTGCAACGACGAGTCGGACAACCCGTCGGCCGTCACCCGCGACTACACGCTGGCGCTGTCGGCAGAGGTCGGTCAGGCCCCGCTGCTGTCAGTATTCGGCGGCAAACTGACCACCTACCGCAAGCTGGCGGAATCGGCGATGGCCGAGCTGAAGCCCTTCTTCAGCCAGATGCGCGGCAGCTGGACGGCCACCGCGCCCCTGCCGGGTGGCGAACACATGACCACCGCACAAGCGCTGCTGGAGCAACTGTTGGCCCGCCATGGCTGGCTGCCGGTGGATATCGCCAAACGCTGGGCGAATACCTATGGCAACCGTGTCTGGCAACTGCTCGATGGCGTGAATGGCCCGGATGACCTCGGCCAGGCCATTGGCGGTGGGCTATTCGCTCGCGAAGTCGACTACCTTTGCGAGGCTGAGTGGGCGACGACCGCCGACGACATCCTGTGGCGCCGCACCAAATTGGGCCTGTTCACCCATGCAGCAGAACGCCTGGCCCTGGAAAACTACCTGCAACAAACCCGAGTCGGGCTTGCCCAGGGCAACGCCGCGTGATGCGGCGCTGCTGCGCAGGCTCAAAGCCTGCTGTGCAGCTCCTGCGCCAGGGTTAGCAGCAAGCGTCGCTCGGCCTGCTCGTATTCGTACTTGAGGGCCTTGCAACGCAGGGCGAAGGTCCAGTCGTCGATCTGCCCCTGGCTTACCTGCTCCTCGAGGCTTTCCATCCGATCATTGAGCGGTTGCAGTACGTGCTCGAAGCGCGCCGGGTGGCGCTCGCGGGCATGGACCTCCCAGAACGGCCGCTGCGCCAGGGAGCCAATCACTTGCTCAGGTGTCTCGTTTGCCAGAATCTGGTCGCGAGCACGCAGCAGGTCGCTGCTGGTGACATGGGCAAACCCTGGGTAGTGCATCTCATCGTGCTCGATGGGCAGGTCAAGGGTGGCACTCAACTTGAGCCGGTAGTACAGCCGGGTCTCGACCTCATCCACGCCGACCGTACGCTGCGCACGCAGGCGCTCGATGTGGCGCACGGCAAGCCGGTCGACTTCGTCCAGGCGCCAAAGCGAACGCCCCAGACGCCATAAACGCCCCTCCAGCCCCGCCGGCTCACCGCCTACCGCGCGCTCCACCATTACACCCAGCTCAAGCTGCTCCAACGTCAACAGCAGCCGGTCTTCACACGTCCTCGGGCCACCGGCTTCAGCGAACAGGCGCACACGCACAGCCTCATGTTGCTCGCAGAACTCCAGAATGCGCCAGATACGCGCGCGGTAACGCGCCGGCGCCAGGTCGAAATCTTCCGCCCCCGCGAAGTCCGCCAGAAACCGAAACAGGTCGGCGGCGCCACGCTCTGCGCCTAACGCGTCGTAGATGGCGCGCCAGCGCATCCGTTGTTGTGCCTCGGCCGTACCGGCCAAGCGCTCGAACAAGGCGTCGTCCACAGGCCGGTGCTGACGCATGCGGCCAGCACCGGGTTGCGTTGCCCTGGCCTGCTCAAGCAGGGCTTCGTCGGCCTCGTCGAGCGGGTTATCGTGCAGTGCCTGATCTTCCAGTTGCAGGCGCAGCCGTGCCAGGTCCTGGCGCAACTGACGGATACGGTTGTCACGCAGATCGACCCTGGCTCGCCAGGACACTGCCTCGGGCATGTGCTCAAGGCCGGTGGACCTCAGCCGCACTTCGCGCAGGTAGCGCAGTGTGGTCAACACCGGCGCACGCCCCAGCGGGTTGTGGCTCAAGTCCAGAAGCTGCAGGTTGCGCACCTGCACCAGGCGGCCCTCACCGCCACTGTCCAGCACGATATGGTTACGCGACAGCGTCAACGTCCTGAGCTGCTCCAGGCTTTCCAGCCCTGCCGGAATCGCGGTCAGCCGATTGCGCGACAGGTCCAGTTCCACCAGGTTGCCAAAGCGCAGCAGGAAGTCTTCGTCGATTGCAGTAAGGCCGCTGTCCCGAAGGTACAAACGTTTGACATGATCGAAACGGATGCCCTGCGGAAGCTGTGGCAAGCTGCCGAAGTGCTCGCCATCCAGGTCCAGTACGTAATCGCCCGATACATTGACCACCTTGCGCCTCCAGCAGCGGCGCAGGGCGGTCTCCAACCGACGTCGCCTCACGCCCTGCAGCGGGTTGCTGGCGGCCTGGCGCCACTGGCGCAAGCAAGTGCGCAGCTGTGCCAGGTGCTCTTGCAGTTGCGTGTAGTGCTCCCACAACCCTGCATCTCCATCGTTGACGTTCAGCAGGTAGGCCTGTATCTCATCGTCGCTCAGGGTGGGAAAAATCTGCTGAATGCCCCGCCGGATTGCTTGCCGTTCGCCGCTTCCGCGCCCGCTGAGGGGGTAACCCAGGCGCCCATCGCCGAAACGCCGGGGTGGGCGGAAGGCGCTGTGCACAGGCTGCATGCCGCACCATGTGGCGGCCTGTTCCCGGTCACTTGCGGCACTGCGCAACAACCACTGGCCGAAGGCTTCTTCACCCAGGCCACCATTGCCCAGCTCTGCCAACTGCGCCTCATCCAGACTCGTCAGCAATGCCCACTGCAAGCTGTGGGAACGCGCCGATCGTGGACTGCGGTAACCGTCGCCGCGCCTGAAGATGTATTGCACCTGCTCGGCGCCCTCACTGCCGGCACTGGCCAGCAGCGCCCCCCGCGCAGTGCGCTCACGAAGCTCTAGCCTTAGCGTCGGCGGCCAGGCAAGCCGTTCACCCAAGACCCCGAAAGCGATCCGCTCGCTGTCGGCGTTGACTGCACGCGGCAGGTACAAGCCGGCACACGCGCGGTCCAGCCGGCGTTCACGCAGTTGCCAGCGTGCCCGCTCGGCCAGCGCCAACGGCATGCGTTGCCGTTCCAGCAATTGCTCCCGCTCGACGCCGCTGCACTGCGCCATCAACTCAACCAGCTGACGCCTCGACAAACCGGGGAACGCCCTGGCCAACAGGCTGCTGCCGTGCTCCGCCACGCTATCGGCAAGCTGCTGCTCCAAGGCCGGGCCGGCCAGGTCGGGGAAGCGCTCATGGGCCCGGTAGACATCCAGCGCATCATACAGCCGTGCCGGGGCATCCACCTGTTCCAGATGCAGGCGCCGCAGCCGGGCTTCACTCAACCCCGTGGCCTGCAACAGGTAATCCGCAGCGGCATCGGGTACGCCGGCAAGCCTTGAACTCAGCCGCCTGACCAACTGGCCGGCCCCCTGCCAGTCCCCTGGCCGCTCCAGCTCATGGCGCCAACCATCGCCACCGTTACTTTCGAGCCTGGGCTGCCAGGCTTCGCCACGCGATGCGTGGCGAATTCGCGTGCTGCCATGCACCGGATCCTCGCTCACCCGGTACATGGCCCCGTCCAGGTGCCATACCCACTCATGCAGGTCATCTCCAGGGCTCCAGTCAATCGAATACCCCGGCAAGTTCGCTGCAACCAAACCAGCCTTTCCGGCCTGGTCACGCATCGGCTGCAGCGCGTCCACGAACGGCACGCGCTGCAGGTAGTGCCGCACCACGGAAGCCCCGGTGGCGATCAGCGCACCCGCAATCACGGTTTGCGCAACACCGAACACATGATCCATGGCACCCTGCCGGTCGCCGATACGCCAGTCCTGGTAGCCTTCGTACACTTCCCCGGCCAACTCCACCGCCGTGTAGGCCAACAAGCCCTCGCCCAGCACCGGAACGAACATGCCTGCCAGGTTCAAGAGGTTCAGGCCCAGTTCCCGATAGGCGTGCAGCCGAGCATCGCGCTCCTGTTCATCGAGGTCTGCGGTAGGTACGGCCAGCACGTGGGCATCATCGAGCAGTTTGTCTATCTGCAACCCACGCAGATGGCTGAACAGCGATGTGTCGATGGCCAGGTGCCTGCCATCGAGCTCAGGCACCTGGTGCGCCGCACTTGCCTCTATCCGCTCCTCGAGCAGTTGCTGAAAGCCAACCCGGTCGCGCTCGCTGATGAAGCGGCTGAAGAACCGGCGGTAGGGTGCCGTCGTCAGGCGCCGGGCCAATGCCCGGAACACGTCTTCCCAGGACCGATAGACGCGAACCGGCGACTGCGGGTCATTCGGTACCCAGACGCATACACCCTGCAGGTCCGCACCCACCGCCGGCCGCAGCTCCAGTGTCACCACGCCTCGCACACATTTGCCCAGCAGGTACAACTGGCGTGGTGCGACCTCACCCGGCACCGCCGGCACCGTGGGTAAGGCGGTAATACAGGGCAACAGCAAGCGGTAGCTGTTCTCGTCCAAGTCACCTTTGAGCAATGCGCAGCGCACTGCCACTTCCAGGTCGGCGCGGGCGTTTTCCTCGAAACACCGGTGTACAGCGGCCTTGGCCGAGCCAGGTGCAGCACCTGGGGCATCGTCCGGCGCCAGGCACTGGCGCAAGATGGCCTGGTAGCGCCCGCCCACATCGGCCTCGCGGCAGCGCCCGGCGAATACCTCGTAACCCACCGGCACGTGCTCGCCCTTTGCGTCCAGTAGCCAGCCCCGGCGGCTGGGCGACGGGCGCGTGTCGACGATATGGAAATTGTGCAGTACCGCCGCCAGCAACGGCGTGGAAGATCGTTGCATGTGCCGGCGAATGGGCCACCCCGGCGCCATCGGCGGCAATGTAACGGTGCGCTCGATACCCACATGGCTACGGCGCAAGTCCGTGATCGTCAGGTCGGCACGGTTCAATACCTGGTTCAAACGGGTAGCTGCGAACTCATCCAATGCCGGAATGGCTTGCAGGATTCGGTACAGCGAATGGGTCGCTTCTTCCTGGGCGTGCAGCGCGCGGCGCAAGGCAAGCAGCCAGTCGATATTGCCATGGGCCACCAGCCATGCAGGCAGGCGCCGGGCAATCAGGGTATCGATCGATTCAGCGGGAAACAATGGCTCGGTCATCGGTTCAGCTCCAGCGACAAGGGCGCCGAGTCAACCAGCCCTCCAGCCAGAGGCTGAGGTATACCCATAGCCCCAACCTGGGTTCGTGCAGCGAGCCCGCCTGAGCAAACAATCGGTTTTCCGACCGTAGCAACCAGGATAGTTCGGAAAACCGAACGAAAGCCCGAGGTAGACGCACTCCGCCAGGGCCCCGAGCGCCCGGACGATCAGGTTTTTTGCTCGTCAAACCCGTTTGGCACGACTCATGCTCTACACTCTTCAATCGAATGCACAGCGCTTCGCTGTATTCGTTGAACGAAAGAGTCCGCCAACGGCTCCATAAAAAAAACAAACACGTCGAGGAAAATTTGATGCGTATCGTTCGTCATCTGTTGGGCGCCACCATTGCCGCTGCGATCATCGCTTCGCCAGCCATGGCCGAAGAACTGACCGGCACCCTCAAGAAGATCAAGGACTCGGGCACCATCACCCTGGGCCACCGCGACTCTTCCATTCCATTTTCCTACCTGGCCGGCAAACCCGAGCCCGTGGGCTACTCGCATGACATTCAGCTGGCTGTCGTCGATGCCCTGAAAAAACAACTGGGCACGGACATCAAGGTCCGCTACAACCTGGTCACCTCGCAGACCCGTATCCCGCTGGTGCAAAACGGCACCGTCGACCTGGAATGCGGCTCCACCACCAACAACGTCGAGCGCCAGCAGCAAGTCGGCTTCTCGGTCGGCATCTTCGAAGTCGGTACCCGCCTGCTGACCAAGGTCAAGGACGGTCAACCTGCATACAAGGACTTCCCGGACCTGGCTGGCAAGAACGTGGTGACCACCGCCGGCACCACCTCCGAGCGCATTCTCAAGGCGATGAACGCCGACAAGCAGATGAAGATGAACGTGATTTCCGCCAAGGACCACGGTGAAGCCTTCAACATGCTCGAAAGCGGCCGCGCCGTAGCCTTCATGATGGACGACGCCCTGCTCGCCGGTGAAATGGCCAAGGCGCGCAAGCCGGCAGACTGGGTCATCACCGGTACCCCGCAGTCGTATGAAATCTACGGCTGCATGGTGCGCAAGGGTGACGAGGCGTTCAAGAAAGCGGTCGACGATGCCATCGTTGCCTATTTCAAGTCGGGCGAAGTCAACAAGAGCTACGACAAGTGGTTCCAGCAACCGATCCCGCCAAAAGGCCTGAACCTGCAGTTCCCGATGAGCGATGAGCTGAAAAAACTGATCGCCGAGCCTACCGACAAGGCCGCGGACGAGAAGCAGTCCTGATCCTCAGATAACGGCCTGGTGCTCGACAGCACGAATCAAACCCTGCAGGCCACTCATTAGTGTCTAACCTTTCATCCGAGGGCGCCCAGCGCCCCCGGATGTACCAAGGTGCCCGTGAAACAACCGTCTGAGGGGAAATCCCGATGAATTACAACTGGGACTGGAGCGTGTTCTTCAAGTCCACCGGCGTGGGCAGCGAGACTTATCTCGACTGGTACATCACCGGCCTGGGCTGGACCATCGCCATCGCCATCTCCGCCTGGATCATCGCCTTGCTGCTGGGCTCGGTGCTCGGCGTCATGCGCACCGTGCCGAACCGCCTGGTATCGGGCATCGCCACCATCTACGTGGAGCTGTTCCGCAATGTGCCGCTGCTGGTGCAGCTGTTCATCTGGTACTTCCTGGTGCCAGACCTGCTGCCCGAAGGCCTGCAGGAATGGTTCAAGCAAGACCTCAACCCGACCACCTCGGCGCTGATCAGTGTGGTCATCTGCCTGGGCCTGTTCACTGCCGCCCGTGTCTGCGAGCAAGTGCGCACCGGCATCCAGGCGCTGCCGCGCGGCCAGGAATCCGCGGCCCGCGCCATGGGTTTCAGCCTGCCGCAGATCTACACCAACGTGCTGCTGCCCCAGGCCTACCGGATCATCATTCCGCCGCTCACCTCCGAATTTCTCAACGTGTTCAAGAACTCCTCGGTGGCCTCGCTGATCGGCCTGATGGAGCTGCTGGCGCAAACCAAACAGACCGCCGAATTTTCCGCCAACCTGTTCGAGGCGTTCACCCTGGCCACGCTGATCTACTTCACCCTGAACATGGGGCTGATGCTGCTGATGCGCATGGTCGAGAAGAAAGTCGCCGTGCCTGGCCTGATTTCCGTGGGGGGCAAGTAAATGGACATGGATTTCAGCGAAATCATCCCGGCCCTGCCCGCCCTGTGGGAAGGCATGCTCATGACCTTGCAACTGATGGTCATGGGTGTGGTGGGCGGTATCGTGCTGGGCACCATCCTGGCGCTCATGCGGCTGTCATCGAGTAAGCTGCTGTCGCGGCTGGCCGGGGCCTACGTCAACTATTTCCGCTCGATCCCGCTGCTGCTGGTGATCACCTGGTTCTACCTGGCGGTACCGTTCGTTCTGCGCTGGATCACCGGCGAGGACACCCCGGTGGGTGCCTTCACCTCGTGCGTGGTGGCGTTCATGATGTTCGAAGCCGCCTACTTCTGTGAAATCGTCCGCGCCGGCGTGCAATCGATCTCCAAGGGCCAGATGGGCGCCGCCCAGGCCCTGGGCATGACCTACAGCCAGACCATGCGCCTGATCATCCTGCCGCAGGCGTTTCGCAAGATGACCCCGCTGTTGCTGCAACAGAGCATCATCCTGTTCCAGGATACCTCGCTGGTCTACACCGTAGGCCTGGTGGACTTCCTCAACTCGGCACGCTCCAACGGCGACATCATCGGGCGCTCCCATGAGTTCCTGATCTTCGCCGGGGTCGTGTACTTCCTCATCAGCTTCTCCGCTTCGTCGCTGGTCAAGCGCCTGCAAAAAAGGATCACCGTATGATTTCCATCAAGAACGTCAACAAGTGGTACGGGGACTTCCAGGTACTGACCGACTGCAGCACCGAGGTCAAGAAAGGTGAAGTGGTGGTGGTGTGCGGCCCGTCGGGTTCGGGCAAGTCCACCCTGATCAAGTGCGTCAATGCACTGGAGCCGTTCCAGAAAGGCGATATCGTGGTTGATGGCACCTCGATCGCCGACCCCAAGACCAACCTGCCGAAGCTGCGTTCGCGGGTGGGCATGGTGTTCCAGCACTTCGAACTGTTCCCCCACCTGAGCATCACCGAAAACCTGACCATCGCCCAGCGCAAGGTACTGGGCCGCAGTGAGGCGGAGGCCACCAAGAAAGGCCTGGCCCTGCTCGACCGCGTCGGCCTTGGCGCCCATGCCAAGAAGCACCCGGGCCAGCTGTCGGGTGGCCAGCAACAGCGCGTGGCGATTGCCCGTGCACTGTCGATGGACCCGATCGTCATGCTGTTCGACGAGCCGACTTCGGCGCTGGACCCGGAGATGGTCAACGAAGTACTGGACGTGATGGTGGAGCTTGCCCACGAGGGCATGACCATGATGTGCGTGACCCACGAAATGGGCTTCGCCCGCAAAGTGGCCAACCGCGTGATCTTCATGGACAAGGGCCACATCATCGAAGACTGCGAGAAGGAGGCGTTCTTCGGCGACCCGACTGCCCGCCACGAACGCACCCAGCACTTCCTCAGCAAGATCCTGCAACACTGATTTTGCTTCATTGAACCGGTCGGCGCCGCTGCCCAATCGGGCAGCAGGCGCTGGTCGTGACAAGGCCACTGTGATGAAATGCGATCCTTCGCTTCTTCTCCCTGCCAAGCCTGCCGTGAAATCCCGCCTGCTCCGCCAATTGCTGCTGCCACCACTGATCATTTTGCTGATGGTCGGCCTGGGTATGGCTGGCTACCTGATCAGCGAGAGCAACGGTATCCGCACCCTCAGCGAAAACGGTGAACGCCAGCTGGAGCTGCACGCGCGCACGGTCGAAAGCGAGATCAGCAAATACACCTACCTGCCGAGCCTGCTGGAGCTGGAAGACAGCGTCTCGCACCTGCTCACCGACCCGGATGGCGGTTCGCGCCAGGCGGTCAACGAATACCTCGAAGGCCTGAACCGGCGCAGCCGCAGCCGGGCAATTTTCGTGCTCGATACCAATGGCCGGGTCCAGGCCACCAGCAACTGGCGCGATGCCGATTCGTTCCTGGGCGAAGACCTGTCGTTCCGCGCCTATTTCCAGACTGCCGTACGCGGCGAACCTGGGCGCTTCTACGGCATCGGCAGTACCACGGGCGAGGCTGGCTACTACTTGGCCCACGGGCTGGAGGAACACGGAAAGATCATTGGCGTGGCAGTGATCAAGGTACGCCTGGATACCCTGGAAGAGCGTTGGCAGCGGGCGCGCCTGGAGGCATTCGTCAGCGACGAGAACGGCATCATCATCCTTTCCAGCGACCCTGCCAGGCGCCTGAAGTCGGTACGCCCGCTGACCGCGCAAACCAAGGAACGGCTGGCGCGCAGCCTGCAGTATTACTGGTGGCCGTTGAACGAGTTGCAGCCCCTGGCCCGCGAGACCCTGGCCGATGGCGTGGAAAAACTGACCTTCCCAGCCAACAGCGAGACTGCCCACGGCGAGCCCCACGAAGTGGCCTACCTGGCCCAGACCCGCCGGCTGGTCGACACGCCCTGGCATTTCACCCTGCTCACCCCGCTGCAGGACCTGCGCCGCGAATCCATGGTCCAGGGCATTCTGGTGGGGGTCGCCTTCGCCCTGCTGGCCATCCTCGGCATCGCCTGGAACGAGCGGCGCAAAGTCATCGCCACCCGCCTGGCCGCACGCGAGGCGCTGGAGGAAGCCAACAGCCAGCTGGAGCGACGGATTACCGAACGCACCGCCGACCTGCGTGCCAGCAACGAACGCCTGAAAGGCCAGATTCGCGAGCGCCGGCACGCCGAACAAACGCTGCGCCACGCCCAGGACGAGCTGGTGCAGGCCGGCAAGCTGGCAGCCATCGGGCAGATGTCCACCAGCATCGCCCACGAGCTGAACCAGCCGCTGGCTGCCTTGCGTACGCTGTCTGGCAACACGGTGCGCTTCCTCGAACGCGGGGCGCTGGAAACCGCCAGCACCAACCTGCGCACCATGAACGACCTGATTGACCGCATGGGCCGCATCACTGCCAGCCTGCGCTCGTTCGCCCGGCGCAGCGACGACAGTGGCCAGGCTTCCCTGGCCAAGGCGATAGAAGCCACCTTGCAAGTACTGGGCAACCGCATCAGCGCCTGCCACTTGCAGCTGCACAACCACTACGAGGACCAGCAACTGGCCATCGACCAGACCCGCCTGGAGCAAATCCTGGTCAACCTGATCGGCAACGCCCTCGATGCCATGGCTGCGCAGCCCCAGCCCGAACTGTGGCTGGAGGGCGAAGTGCAGGGCGACAAATACCGTTTGCAGGTGCGTGACAATGGCCACGGCATCGACGCCGAGGCGCGCAAGCACCTGTTTGAACCTTTCTTCACCACCAAACCGGGCGAACACGGCCTGGGCCTGGGCCTGACCCTGTCGGCGAGCCTTGCGGCTGCGGCCAAGGGCAGCCTCAATGTCGAGCACCCCGTCACCGGCGGGAGCGCCTTCGTCCTGGCCCTGCCCCTGGTTTCGCCCCCTAACGAATCGGCAGAGCACCCATGAACCAAGCGCCTCTTACCGTCCTGATCGTCGAAGACGACCCGCATGTGCTGCTCGGCTGCCAGCAGGCACTGGCCCTGGAGGACATCGCCTGCGAAGGTGTGGGCAGTGCCGAGCAGGCGCTGGAGCGCATCGGCGACGATTTCGCTGGTATCGTCGTCAGCGATATCCGCCTGCCCGGCATCGACGGCCTGGAGCTGCTCAACCGCCTCAAGGCCCGCGACCGCAGCCTGCCGGTGGTACTGATCACCGGCCACGGCGACATCGACATGGCCGTTGGCGCCATGCGCAATGGTGCCTACGACTTCATGGAGAAGCCGTTCTCCCCGGAACGCCTGGTCGACGTGGTGCGCCGCGCCCTGGAGCAACGGGGGCTGTCGCGCGAAGTGGTTGCCTTGCGCCGCCAGCTGGCCGAACAGAGCAGCCTGGAAGGCCGTATCATCGGCCGCTCGCCGGCCATGGAGCACCTGCGCGAGCTGATTGCCAATGTGGCCGACACCTCGGCCAACGTGCTCATCGAGGGCGAGACCGGCACCGGCAAGGAACTGGTCGCACGCTGCCTGCATGACTTCAGCCGTCGCCAGGGCCAGCCCTTCGTGGCGCTGAACTGTGGCGGCCTGCCGGAAAACCTGTTCGAGACCGAGATTTTTGGCCACGAGGCCAACGCCTTCACCGGTGCCGGCAAGCGCCGTATCGGCAAGATCGAACACGCCAATGGCGGCACGCTGTTCCTCGACGAGGTGGAGAGCATGCCGATCAACCTGCAGATCAAGCTGCTGCGCGTCTTGCAGGAGCGCACCCTGGAACGGTTGGGGTCAAACCAGAGCATTGCCGTGGATTGCCGGGTGATTGCGGCAACCAAGGCCGACCTCGATAGCCTGGGCCAGAGCGGTCAGTTCCGCAGCGACCTTTACTACCGGTTGAACGTGGTGACCCTGGAGCTGCCACCGCTGCGCGAGCGCCGCGAAGACATCCTGCAATTGTTCGAGCACTTCCTGCAGCAATCGGCCCTGCGCTTCGATCGGGAAACACCGACCCTGGACAGCCAGACCCTGTCCCGCCTCCTCGCCCACGACTGGCCAGGCAATGTGCGGGAACTGCGCAACGTGGCCGAACGCTACGCCCTGGGCCTGCCGGCGTTCAAGAAAGGGCCCAGCGGGGGGGCCAGCCAAGGCCTGGGCTTTGCCGAGGCGGTGGAGGCGTTCGAACGCAACCTGCTCAGCGATGCACTGCAACGCACCGGCGGCAACCTCAGCCAGGCCAGCCAGGAGCTGGGCATGGCCAAGACCACGCTGTTCGACAAGGTCAAAAAATACGGCCTCGGTTGACCTCAACAACGGTGTGAAGCGCCTGCGGCGCGGGTATTCGGGCCCCAGTGGGTGTGGGGCCAGCCGCAGGCGGTGCGGCGCTACGCCCAGTCGACAGCGTTGCCAACATGAGCGAAACTCAACTCATTGCTTCGTTCACCCCATTCACACCCCGGAGTCAGCAGTGCTGGAGATCCGCCACCTGAAAACCCTTCATGCCTTGCGCGAGGCCGACAGCCTTGTGGAAGCCGCCGAGCGCCTGCATCTGACCCAGTCGGCGCTGTCTCACCAGTTCAAGGAGCTGGAAGAACGCCTGGGCCTGCCGCTGTTCGTACGCAAGAGCAAGCCGATACGCTTTACCAGCGCCGGGCTGCGCCTGCTGCAACTGGCCGATGCCACCCTGCCGTTGCTACGGGGTGCCGAACGCGACATCGCACGCCTGGCCGGCGGTACGGCCGGGCGCCTGCACATGGCAATCGAATGCCACAGCTGTTTCCAGTGGCTGATGCCGACCATCGACCAGTTCCGCGATGCCTGGCCGGAAGTCGAGCTGGACCTGGCCTCCGGCTTCGCCTTTGCACCCTTGCCAGCCCTGGCCCGTGGTGACCTTGACCTGGTGGTGACCTCCGACCCGGTGGACCTGGCCGGCATCACCTACGTGCCGCTGTTCACCTACGAAGCCATGCTGGCGGTCGCCAACCAGCATGCGCTGGCCAGCAAGCCGTATATCGTGCCCCATGACCTGCTCGACCAGACCCTGATCACCTACCCGGTGGAGCGCGACCGCCTGGACATCTTCACCCGCTTCCTGGAGCCGGCCGACATCGAGCCGGCCGCTGTGCGCACCTCGGAGCTGACGGTAATGATGATGCAACTGGTCGCCAGCGGCCGGGGCGTCTGCGGCATGCCGCACTGGGCTTTGCATGAGTACAGCGCGCGGGGTTATGTGAAAGGCAAGCGCCTGGGCGAGAAAGGCCTGTTTGCCACGCTTTACGCCGCTGTGCGCACCGACATGCTCGATGCGCCGTACATGCGCGACTTTCTGCTGACCGCCAAGGACACCTCCTTCGCCACCCTCGACGGCGTCAGCGCGGTGCGTTGAGCAACTGGCGGTACAGCGGCAGGATCAGGTCGCGGGTCAAGGGCGCCAGTGGCTGGTCTGGCGCCTGATCTGCAGCCAGCCATACCACCTCCTCGATTTCTGCCGCCGGGATCACGGCAGCGGCGCTGTCGACCCGAAACAGCTCGGCTTGCACCTCGAAGCCGGGTTCATTGGCGGCCGTGGCACTGAACTGGCCCAGGTACACGGCCTGGGCCGGGTCGATGTGCAGGCCCAATTCCTCGTGCAGTTCGCGCACCAGTGCCTGCAGCGCCGTTTCACCCGCATCGATCTTGCCCCCCGGCTGCATGAAGGCTTCGGTGCCACGCTTGCGCACCAGCAAGGTGCGCCCCTGCGGGTCGAGCAACAGGGCGGCGGCGATGCGAATGGTATTGGGCATGGGCTGAACTCGCTGGCAACAATGGCCGGGGAGGATCCCACGGGCTCGCTTGGGCTGACAAGGCCATTGTCGGGTGTGCCGGCCAGACGAACGGCCCCTTGCCAAAGCGCCCGTGCCCCGCCATAACCAACCCATGAACCTGCCCGCCCAACAGCACCCGGTGCTCGAACTGTTCCACCCCGCCGTACGCACCTGGTTCGGCCGCCACTTCGCAACCGTTACCGATGCCCAGGCCCAGGCCTGGCCCTTGGTCCATGGCGGCCAGTCGATGCTGTTGGCCGCACCCACCGGCTCGGGCAAGACCCTGAGCGCGTTCCTGGCCGTGCTCGATGAACTGTTCTGCCAGGGCCTGGCGCAGCAGGGCCAGCTGCCGGCGCAGACCCAGGTGGTCTATGTTTCGCCGCTCAAGGCGCTGTCCAATGACATCCGCGTCAACCTGCAAGCCCCGCTCGAGGGTATCAGCCAGACCCTGGCAGAACAGGGCCTGGCTGCACCCCGCATCACTACCGCCGTGCGCACCGGCGATACCCCGCAAAAAGAACGCGCCGCCATGCGCAAGCTGGCACCGCACATTCTGGTAACGACCCCTGAATCCCTGTATGTACTGATGGGTTCGGCGTCTGGTCGTGAAGGCCTGCGCAACGTGCATACGGTAATCGTCGACGAGATCCACGCCTTGGCCGGCAACAAGCGCGGGGCGCATCTGGCACTGACCCTGGAACGTTTGCAGGCCCTGGCAGGCCGGCCCTTGCGCCGTATTGGCCTGTCTGCCACACAGCGCCCGGTGGCGCGGGTGGCGCAGTTTCTGGTCGGGAGCGGCCGGCCCTGCGCGGTTGTCGATGTTGGCCATGCCCGGCCACGCGACCTGGCCATCGAGCTGCCGCCGGTACCGCTGGGGGCGGTCATGGCCACCGATGTCTGGGGCCTGGTCTACGACCGCCTGGCAGCCCTGGCCCGCGAGCATCGCACCACCCTGGTATTCGTCAACACCCGGCGCCTGGCTGAGCGCATCACCCGCCACCTCAGCGACCGCCTGGGCAAGGATGTCGTGGCCGCGCACCATGGCAGCCTGGCCAAGGAGCTGCGCCTGAGCGCCGAGCAACGGCTCAAGCACGGCCAGTTGCAGGTGCTGGTGGCCACCGCGTCACTGGAGCTGGGCATCGACATTGGCGACATCGACCTGGTCTGCCAGGTTGCCTCGCCGGGTTCGATTGCCGCCTTCCTGCAACGGGTTGGCCGCGCCAGCCACCAGGTCGATGGCGTGCCCAAAGGGCGCTTGTTCCCGACATCGCGTGACGACCTGATCGAGTGCGTGGCCCTGCTCGACTGCGTACGCCGGGGGGAACTGGAGGCGCTGCACATACCCCGGGCGCCCCTGGACGTGCTGGCCCAGCAGATCGTCGCCGAAGCCTGCAACCAGCCGTGGCACGAACAGGCGTTGTTCGACTGCCTGCGCCAGGCCACACCCTATGCCCACCTCGACCAGCAGCACTACCAGGCCTTGCTGCGCATGCTTGCCGAGGGCTACAACGGCCGCCAGGGCGTACGCAGTGCCTACCTGCACCGCGATGCGGTAAGCGGCACATTGCGGGGCCGCCGCGGCAGCCAGCTGACCGCGCTGACCAGTGGCGGCACCCTTCCGGACAATGCCGACTACAGCGTATTGCTGGAGCCGCAGGCGCTGAACATTGGCAGCGTCAATGAAGACTTCGCGGTGGAGAGCATCGCAGGCGACATCTTCCAGCTGGGCAATGCCTCGTACCGCATTCTGCGCGTCGAGTCGGGCCGGGTTCGGGTGGAGGATGCCCAAGGGCTGCCGCCCACCATTCCGTTCTGGCTCGGCGAGGCCCCTGGCCGCAGCGACGAACTGTCCGCTGCCGTGGCCAGGCTGCAGGCACAGCTTGACCAGCAGCTGACGCTGGCCGACGGCGATACCCGCGCGGTGTCGGCATGGTTGCAGGGTACGTTCGAGCTGGGCGAAGACTGCGCCGAGCAGTTGCTCGACTACCTGGCCCGTACCCGCGACGTGCTCGGTGCCCTGCCCTCGCAGGAAACGTTGGTGATGGAGCGTGTCTTCGATGCCTCCGGCGGCACCCAGCTGATCATCCATTCGCCCTACGGCAGCCGCATCAATCGCGCCTGGGGCCTGGCCTTGCGCAAACGCTTCTGTCGTACCTTCAATTTCGAACTGCAGGCGGCCGCCAGCGAGGACGCCATCGTGCTGTCGCTGTCCACCAGCCACAGTTTCGACCTCGACGAGGTCTGGCGTTACCTGAAAAGCGGCACCGCAGAAGCCCTCCTCATACAGGCCGTGCTCGAAGCGCCACTGTTCGGTGTGCGCTGGCGCTGGAACGCCAGTGTCGCCATGGCCCTGCCGCGCTTCGTGGGCGGGCGCAAAGTAGCGCCGCAAATCCAGCGCATGAAAAGCGAAGACCTGGTTGCCGCGGTGTTTCCCGACCAGATCGCCTGCCTGGAAAATATCGCCGGCGAGCGGCAGATACCCGAGCACCCGCTGGTCGAGCAGACCCTCGACGACTGCCTGCACGAGGCCCTGGATTGCACGGGCTGGCTGGCCCTGTTGAGGCGTATGGAAAGCGGGGCGGTACGCCTGCTGTGCCGCGATCTGCCTGCGCCATCGCCGCTGGCGTCGGCCATTCTCAATGCCCGGCCTTATACGTTCCTCGACGACGCACCGCTGGAAGAGCGGCGTACCCAGGCGGTGCTCAACCGGCGCTGGAACGAGGTGCACAGCAGTGACGACCTGGGCGCACTGGACGCCGACGCCATCGCTGCCGTGGCCGCCGAGGCCTGGCCGCAGCCGCGCAATAGCGACGAAATGCACGAAACCTTGATGAGCCTGGGCGCCATCAGCCAGGCGCAGGTCAGCGCCAACCCTGGTTGGAACCTGTTCCTCAGGCAACTGGCCAAGGCCGGCCGCGCCTTGCGCCTGCCCCGAGAGCAGTTGTGGCTGGCCCGCGAGCGCCTGAACCTGCTGCAGGCGATCTACCCGGCGACGCCCCTCGAACCGGCGCTGGAACAGTTGCCTGGCTTCGACCAGCCCATCGAGCCCGACAATGCCCTGGGCGAACTGCTGCGTGGCCGCCTGAGCGCCCATGGCCCACAGACGCTGGTACAGATCGCCGCGCCGTTGGGCATGCCGCCGCAGGCAGTCGAACAGGCCCTGGCCCGCCTGGAAGCCGAAGGTTATGTGCTGCGCGGCTATTTCAGCCCGGCCGCCAGCGAGCTGCAATGGTGCGAACGCCATTTGCTGGCACGCATCCACCGCTACACGGTCAAGCGCTTGCGTCGCGAAATCGAGCCGGTCAGCCTGCAGGACTTCATGCGTTTTCTGTTCGACTGGCAGCACCTGGCACCTGACACGCGGCTGCGTGGCCCGCAGGCTGTAGCCGAGGTGCTTGGGCAGTTGCAGGGCTTCCCCAGTGCAGCCGCAGCCTGGGAGGCCGAACTGCTGCCCGCACGCATCCACGACTACAGCCCCCACTGGCTCGATGATGCGTGCCGCAGCGGGCAATTCGCCTGGAGCCGGCTGGCCGCGAGCCGCTCAGGCAGCACCTTGTCGAGCACCCCGCTGGTGTTGCTGCCTCGGGAGCACCTGGGGCTGTGGCGCAGCCTGGCGCCCGCGCCTGCCGTACAGAGCCTTGGCGCACGGGCGCAGCGGGTACATGAGGTGCTGCAGGCTCAGGGCGCGTTGTTCTTCGACGAACTGACCCACGATGCCCGCCTGCTGCCCAGCGAACTGGAAACAGCGTTGCAGGAACTGGTGGGTGCCGGCCTGGTAGGTGCCGACAGCTTCACTGGCCTGCGCAGCCTGATCGCCCCGGCGGCGAAACGCGCTTCACGCACCCGCCGGCGCGGCCATGCACCGTTGTCCAGCAGCATGTCCCATGCCGGGCGCTGGGCATTGCTGCGCCAGGGCACGGCGGATGACAGCCAGCGCCTGGAGCACATCGCCCACGCCCTGCTAAGGCGCTATGGCGTGGTGTGCTGGCGGCTGCTGGAGCGCGAGAGCGATGTACTGCCACCGTGGCGGGAACTGCTGCGCTGCTACCACCGGCTGGAGGCACGCGGTGAGATCCGCGGGGGGCGCTTCATTGCCGGGTTGGCCGGTGAACAATTTGCCTTGCCGGAGGCGGTCGGGTTACTGCGCCAGGTACGCCGGCGCGAGGCGGACGGCGCACTGCAGGTGGTCAGTGCCAGTGACCCGCTGAACCTGATCGGCTCGTTGCTGCCGGGGGTGAAGGTGCCGGCGGTGAGCGGCAACCGCCTGCTGTACCGCGACGGCGTGCCAGTGGCCAAGCGCGTGGCCGGGCGCCCTGTGTACCTGAGCGAGGCGCCCGCGCACGAGCAGGAAAGCTGGCGACAGAAGCTGCTGCGCGGGGCACCGTAAACAGCCTGCCTTGCCGAGCATGGGCCAGGGCTGCTGAGGCTTGGCGTGGCGAGAATGATTTTCGCTACCCCGATTTTAATTTGCAGCGCCCGGCAACTTGGCTATGGTCGGGGTTTGCCCCCAGGCCCTGAGCCTGACCGCGCCATCGCAAGGACCCCGTATGAGCCTGTCACTTCTCAGCCGCTATGCCTTCTTCGCCGCCTGTGTCCTGTTCACCTTGGCGAGCCTGCCCTTCAGCCAGCATGAATGGCTGTGGCCCTTCACCCTGACCGCCGGCGTTCTCAGCCTGATCGGGCTGTTCGACCTGCTGCAGCAGCGCCACGCCGTGCGCCGCAACTACCCCATCCTGGGCAACATCCGCTACCTGGTAGAGGCCATCCGCCCGGAGATCCGCCAGTACCTGCTGGAGTCCGACAGCGACGCACTGCCGTTCTCCCGTGCGCAGCGCTCGCTGGTGTATGCCCGGGCCAAGAACGAAGCTTCCGACAAACCGTTCGGCACCTTGATCGATGTGTACCAGTCCGGCTTCGAGTTCATTGGCCACTCCATGCGCCCGGCGCCGTTGGCCGACCCGGCCAGCTTCCGCATCATCATTGGTGGGCCGCAGTGCAGCCAGCCGTATTCGGCCTCGATTTTCAACATCTCGGCCATGAGCTTCGGCTCGCTCAGCGCCAACGCTATCCGCGCGCTCAACCAGGGCGCCAAACTGGGCAACTTCCACCATGACACTGGCGAAGGCAGCATCAGCCCGTACCACCGTGAACACGGTGGTGACCTGGTATGGGAACTGGGCAGCGGCTACTTTGGCTGCCGCACCGCGGACGGGCGTTTCGACCCTGAGCGCTTCGCCGCACAAGCCCGTAGCCCGCAGGTGCGCATGATCGAAGTGAAGATGAGCCAGGGCGCCAAGCCTGGCCATGGCGGCATCCTGCCCAAGCACAAGGTCACCCAGGAAATTGCCGAGACCCGTGGCGTGCTGATGGGCGAAGACTGCATTTCGCCGTCACGGCACAGCGCCTTTTCCACCCCCATCGAGATGATGCAGTTCATCGCCCAGCTACGCGAACTGTCCGGCGGCAAGCCGGTGGGTTTCAAGTTCTGCCTGGGCCACCCGTGGGAGTTCATGGGCATCGCCAAGGCCATGCTGGAGACCGGTATCCTGCCGGATTTCATCGTCGTCGATGGCAAGGAAGGCGGCACCGGCGCGGCGCCGGTGGAATTCACCGATCACATTGGCGTGCCCCTGCGTGAGGGGTTGCTGTTCGTGCACAACACCTTGGTCGGGCTGAACCTGCGCGACAAGATCAAGCTGGGCGCCAGCGGCAAGATCGTCAGCGCCTTCGACATCGCCAGCGTGCTGGCCATTGGCGCCGACTGGGCCAACTCGGCGCGCGGCTTCATGTTCGCCATTGGCTGCATCCAGTCGCAAAGCTGCCACACCAACAAATGCCCCACTGGCGTGGCCACGCAAGACCCGCTGCGCCAACGCGCACTGGTAGTACCGGACAAGGCCCAGCGGGTGTTGAACTTCCACCACAACACCTTGCGCGCGCTGGCAGAAATGCTGGCGGCGGCTGGCCTGGAACACCCTGCACAGCTGGAGGCCAAGCACTTGGTGCGCCGCATCTCGGCCACCGAGATCAAGCTGTTCTCGCAGATGCATGTGTTCCTCAAGCCGGGCGAGCTGCTCACCGGCGAGGTGGATGGCCAGTTCTACTCGCGCATGTGGCAGCTGGCCAGGGCCGACAGCTTCGAGCCGCACAGTGAGGTGGCGGCCTGACGCGCCCCGGGGGCTGCTTGGCAGCCCTGCTGCGATCCCTGTGGGAGATTCTTGGTTTCTGGCAAGGGTAGCCGGAGCATCTTCAGCGCCTGTGAGATCGAGCGCCGCCCGCGCGGCGCAATCGCGAGCTGCGCTCGCTCCTACGTTTGTTTCGGGCCAGTAACGCCTGTGACAGGCGCGCGCGG
>NZ_QJRK01000035.1:0-75745 GCF_003205245.1 Pseudomonas sp. MB-090624
TGAAGTTTTTTGCGAGAAACTCGTTTAGCTTCAAACACTTGACTCGCTGCGATCTCTCGTAGCGGGAGGCGAATCATACAGCGTTTAGAAGCGCTGTCAACCATCATCTCAACCGCATTCGATCATTCGATCGTAGCCCTTACAGCGCCTTTCGAATCGGTTAACTCATTGAATTTCAAGGAGTTTGTCGTTCCGTTGTCGCTGGAAGTGGGGCGCATTATAAGGGGATTCGAGAGGGCGTCAACCTTTAATTCAAATAAACTTTCAGGGCGCTTAAAAAGCAAAGCGGGGAGGCCTGGCGGCCTCCCCGCTATATAGCTGGACCAGCATTCCCTACAACACGCCAGCGCTGCGCAGCTGGCGCACTTCTTCCGCTCCTAGCCCTAACACCTCTTCAAGCACGACCTCGGTATGCTCACCCAACATAGGCGGCGCCAGCCGATACTCGACAGGCGTCGCCGACAAACGTATCGGGCTCGCCACCTGCGGCACACTGCCCGCCAACGCATGCGGGATACTGACCGCCAGCCCGCGAGCCAGCACTTGGGGGTCGCGGAACACCTGGGCAAGATCATTGATTGGCCCACACGGCACACCCGCTGCCTCCAGCTGGCTCACCCATTCGGCCGTGGTCTTGAACACGGTGGCCTGGCGAATCAATGGAATCAGCTCAGCCCGGTTGGCCACACGCAGCTTGTTGGTGGCAAAGCGAGGGTCAGTCGCCCATTGAGGCTGCCCGGCCACCTCGGCGAACTTGCGGAACTGGCTGTCGTTGCCCACGGTAAGAATGAAATCGCCATCCGCCGTCGGAAAATCCTGATAAGGCACGATGTTGGGGTGCGCATTGCCCAGGCGACGGGGCGCCGTGCCCGTGGTCAGGTAGTTCATTGCCTGGTTCGCCAGGCAAGCCACCTGCACATCCAGCAGCGCCATGTCGACGTGCTGACCGACCCCAGTCTGGTCACGGTGGGCGAGGGCAGCCAACATAGCCACCGTTGAGTACAGCCCGGTCAGAATGTCGGTAAGGGCGACACCCACCTTGACCGGGCCTGCGCCTTCCTCACCTTCCGGGCGCCCCGTCAGGCTCATCAGCCCACCCAGCCCCTGGATCATGAAGTCATAGCCAGCGCGCCGGGCATAAGGCCCGGTCTGCCCGAAACCGGTGATGGAGCAATAGATAAGCCGCGGATTGTCGGCCTTGAGGCTCTGGTAATCCAGCCCATAGGCCGCCAGCCCACCCACCTTGAAGTTCTCGATGACGATATCGCACTTCGCCGCCAGCTCACGCACCAGGCGCTGGCCCTCTGGCCGCGTGAAATCGATCGTCACCGACCGCTTGTTGCGGTTGGCCGACAGATAATAAGCCGCCTCGCTCGTGTTCTCGCCATTGGCACCTTTAAGGAAGGGCGGCCCCCAGGCGCGGGTATCGTCCCCACTGCCCGGCCGCTCGACCTTGATCACGTCAGCCCCCAGGTCGGCGAGGATCTGGCCAGACCACGGACCGGCCAACACGCGCGACAGGTCCAACACCCGCAGATGTGATAACGCGCCCATGGACTGGCTCCTTATCAATAGAAAGCCTGGATACCGGTTTGCGCGCGGCCCAGGATAAGCGCATGCACGTCGTGCGTACCTTCATAGGTGTTGACCACCTCCAGGTTGACCAGATGACGGGCGACACCGAACTCGTCGGAAATCCCATTACCACCAAGCATGTCGCGCGCCATGCGTGCGATATCCAGCGCCTTGCCGCAGGAGTTGCGCTTCATGATCGAGGTAATTTCCACCGCCGCGGTGCCCTCGTCCTTCATGCGCCCAAGGCGCAGGCAGCCTTGCAGCGCCAGCGTGATCTCGGTCTGCATGTCCGCCAGCTTTTTCTGGATCAGCTGGTTTGCAGCAAGTGGGCGACCGAACTGCTGACGGTCCAGCGTGTATTGGCGGGCGGTGTGCCAGCAGGCCTCTGCAGCACCCAGCGCCCCCCAGGAAATGCCGTAACGGGCCGAATTCAGGCAAGTGAACGGACCTTTGAGGCCACGTACATCGGGGAAGATATTCTCTTCCGGCACAAACACGTTATCCATGACGATCTCGCCAGTGATCGACGCGCGCAAACCGACCTTGCCATGAATTGCAGGCGCACTCAGGCCCTGCCAGCCCTTTTCCAGGACGAAGCCACGGATATCACCAGCGTCATCCTTGGCCCAGACCACGAATACGTCAGCGATCGGGCTGTTGGTGATCCACATTTTGCTGCCGCTCAGGCGATAACCGCCCTCGACCTTCTTGGCCCGGGTAATCATCGAGCCCGGGTCAGAGCCATGGTTAGGCTCGGTCAAACCGAAGCAACCGATCCATTCCCCACTCGCCAGCTTGGGCAAGTACTTCTGTTTCTGGGCTTCGGTACCGAATTCGTTGATCGGCACCATCACCAGCGAAGACTGAACGCTCATCATCGAACGATAGCCGGAGTCGATACGCTCCACTTCGCGAGCAATCAGCCCATAGCACACATAGTTCAAGCCGCTGCCGCCGTATTGCTCGGGGATGGTCGCACCCAGCAGGCCCACTTCCCCCATTTCGCGAAAAATCGCCGGGTCGGTCTGCTCATGACGAAACGCCTCGAGTACACGCGGGGCCAGCTTGCCCTGGGCGAACTGATACGCGCTGTCACGCACCATGCGCTCTTCTTCAGTGAGCTGCTGATCCAGCAGCAGTGGATCGATCCAGTTGAAGCTTGCTTTACCAGCCATGGGCGGAATCCTCGAGAAGGGGGCGGAGTTTTTATGTGCCTTTGAGCCTAGGACTGATTGCCCGCTGATACAAACGAGGATTGCGCACCATATAGTGATATTTTGTCACTTCGAAAATCAGAACCCCGCCACATTTGCGGCCTTACGAGTGAGGTTGACGTACATGCGACGCAAGATTCCCAGCACCACTGCATTGGTTTGCTTCGAGGCCGCTGCGCGTCACCAGAGCTTCACCAAGGCCGCCCAGGAGCTTTCCTTGACCCAGGGCGCCGTCTGCAGACAGATTGCCAGCCTGGAAACGTTCCTTAACGTAGAGTTGTTCCGCCGCTCGCGCCGTGGTGTGAAGCTGACCGAGGCGGGCCTGTCGTACAGCCGCCAGGTTGCCGCGCAACTGGACGCGGTGGAGCGCGACACCTTGTCAGTGATGCGACAGCAGGGCGCCAGCGTGATCGAACTGGCAGTAGTACCGACATTCGGTACCCAATGGCTGCTACCGCGCCTCAAAGACTTCCAGCAGCGCCACCCGGAAGTCACCGTGAACCTCACCAACCGCACCCGGCCATTTCTGTTCGCGGACACAACATTCGATGCCGCCATCTATTTTGGTGATGGCGACTGGTCTGGCACACAGTCGCAGCGGCTGATGGGGGAAAACCCGTTACCTGTATGCAGCCCGGCACTGCTGGGCGGGCAAGGCACGCTCGAAGCACGGCACATCGCTGAGCTGCCACTGTTGCAGCAGAGCACGCGGCCGTACGCGTGGCGGCAATGGTTTGCCAGCGTGGCCATGAATGTGGAACGTGACATGACCGGCCCACGCTATGAGCTGTTTTCGATGCTTGCCCAAGCGGCCATGCACGAGATGGGCGTCGCGCTGATACCGCCGTTTCTGATCCAGCGCGAGTTGCAGGAGGGTAGGCTGGTAGTCGCTAACAGACACGTCCTGACTAGCGACAAGGCCTACTATCTGATGATTCCAGAACGCAAGGTGGAGTCCGCATCACTGCGCGCATTCCGTGACTGGCTGGTGAGCCAAGCGCAGGCATATGCCCAGGAACGGGACAACCTGACCCCGTAGTCAATTATTTTTAACACCTACAGATATATGTATTTGTCGCATATTCGTAAACTGTTACGTACGCACAAAAATACCCGCTAACCGTCCTGACTACGGGGCTTTGCGGGTTATTTTGCGACATCGAACAAGCCATCAGCGAACTGGCCAAAATTTTTTTGTTTTTTTCTCTTAATCTGGCAAAAGCCCGTAGTTGATGGGCTGCGACCTTATGCGTGCGACAAGCGGTCACAGGGTGACTTGTAGTTTTAACTTCGTTTCGCTCCAGAACCGGTTGAAGCCCTATGGGTTCGTCTGCAAAATGCTTCGCCCGCCCAGGATCCGGCGGGATGGCGCTCCACAGCCACCCAGCACACCATTCGCAGTGCGCTGGCTTTGACAAAAACAAAGGTCACCGCAGGAGAAATAGTCGTGCACATTGGTGTTCCTCTCGAGACGCAGACCGGTGAGACAAGGGTCGCTGCGACCCCCGAAACCATCAAGAAACTGA
The DNA here is from genome assembly GCF_003205245.1 of Pseudomonas sp. MB-090624. Lineage (NCBI taxonomy): Bacteria > Pseudomonadati > Pseudomonadota > Gammaproteobacteria > Pseudomonadales > Pseudomonadaceae > Pseudomonas > Pseudomonas sp. MB-090624. The sequence goes on from NZ_QJRK01000035.1 coordinate 4,316, forward strand.
TTGGCCAGGGCCATCAGGTCACCGTTCAACGGGGGGCAGGGCTCAACGCCGCCATTCCGGACAGTGCCTATGAGGCCGTGGGTGCTTCCCTGGGGACCGCAGCCGATGCATACGGCGCCCAACTGGTCCTGAAGGTGGTCGCGCCCAACGACCAGGAACTGGCCCTGATCAACAGCGGCAGCCTGCTGGTAGGTATGCTCAACCCCTTCAACAGCGAACTGATCGGCAAGATGGCCGAACGCGGGATCACCGCCTTCGCGCTGGAGGCCGCGCCCCGCACGTCAAGGGCGCAGAGCCTGGACGTGCTGTCGTCACAGGCGAACATTGCCGGTTACAAGGCCGTGCTGCTGGCTGCCCATCACTACCCACGCTTCATGCCCATGCTGATGACCGCCGCCGGTACGGTCAAAGCCGCCCGGGTACTGATCCTGGGTGCGGGCGTTGCCGGCCTGCAGGCCATCGCCACGGCCAAGCGCCTGGGCGCAGTGATCGAAGCGTCCGACGTACGCCCGGCGGTGAAGGAGCAGATCGAGTCGCTGGGCGCCAAGTTCATCGACGTCCCCTACGAGACCGACGAAGAACGGGCGTGCGCCGAAGGCGTCGGCGGCTATGCCCGGCCGATGCCAGCCAGTTGGATGCAACGCCAGGCCCAGGCCGTGCACGAGCGCGCCAAGCAGGCGGATATCGTCATCACCACCGCATTGATCCCTGGCCGCAAGGCGCCAACCCTGCTCAGTGCCGAAACAGTGGCCCAGATGAAGCCTGGCTCGGTCGTCATCGACCTGGCCGCGGCCCAAGGCGGCAACTGCCCGCTGACCGTGGCGGACCAGGTCGTTCAGGCACATGGCGTGACCATCGTCGGCCCTACCAACCTGCCGGCCCAGGTCGGCGCCGATGCCTCGGCGCTGTATGCGCGCAACCTGCTGGACTTCATGAAGCTGCTGTTCGACAAGGACGGCGCACTGACCATCAACCTCGAAGACGACATCGTCGCGGCCTGCCTGATGTGCCGCGATGGCCAGGTCGTCCGCAAGAACGGCTAAGGAGCACGACAATGGAAGACATGCTGATTTCCCACGGCATCTACAACCTGATCATCTTCGTGCTGGCCATTTATGTGGGCTACCACGTGGTGTGGAACGTCACCCCGGCGCTGCACACCCCACTCATGGCGGTCACCAATGCCATCTCGGCGATCGTCATCGTCGGTGCCATGCTGGCCGCCGCCCTGACCGTGACCCCTGCCGGCAAACTGATGGGCACCCTGGCGGTGGCCCTGGCCGCAGTCAATGTGTTCGGTGGCTTCCTGGTCACCCGCCGCATGCTGGAAATGTTCAAGAAGAAAACCAAGAACGAGGCGCAGAAGTAAGTATGAGCATGAATCTGGTAACGCTCCTCTACCTCGTCGCCTCGGTGTGCTTCATCCAGGCGCTCAAGGGCCTGTCGCACCCGACCACCTCGCGGCGCGGCAACCTGTTCGGCATGATCGGCATGGGCATCGCCATCCTCACTACGGTTGGCCTCATCTACAAGCTCGCGGCGCTCTCCATCGGCAACGGTGGGGCTACGACCGGCATCGGTTACGTACTGGTCGGCCTGCTGGTGGGTGGTACCGCCGGTTCGATCATGGCCAAGCGGGTCGAGATGACCAAGATGCCCGAGCTGGTCGCCTTCATGCACAGCATGATCGGCCTGGCTGCGGTGTTCATCGCCATCGCCGCAGTGCTCGAACCGCAGTCGATGGGCATCGTTGCAGCCATCAGCGACCCGATCCCTACCGGTAACCGCCTGGAACTGTTCCTCGGCGCAGCCATTGGTGCCATTACCTTCTCTGGCTCGGTGATCGCTTTCGGCAAGCTGTCGGGCAAATACAAATTCCGCCTCTTCCAGGGCGCACCCGTACAGTTCGCCGGTCAGCACAAGCTCAATCTGATCCTGGGCCTGACCACCATCGCCTTGGGCCTGCTGTTCACGTTCACCGGCCATTACAGTGCCTTCACCCTGATGCTGGCCTTGGCCTTTGTCATGGGTGTGCTGATCATCATTCCGATTGGCGGCGCCGACATGCCGGTGGTTGTTTCAATGCTCAACAGCTACTCGGGTTGGGCAGCTGCGGGTATCGGCTTCTCGCTGAACAACTCGATGCTGATCATCGCGGGCTCGTTGGTGGGCTCTTCTGGCGCCATCCTTTCGTACATCATGTGCAAGGCGATGAACCGTTCGTTCTTCAACGTCATCCTCGGCGGCTTTGGTGGCGATACCGACGCGGGGGCGGCGCAAGGCTCGCAAGAGCAGCGCCCGGTCAAGTCCGGCTCGGCTGACGATGCCACCTTCCTGTTGAGCAACGCCGACAGCGTGATCATCGTTCCGGGCTATGGCCTGGCGGTGGCCCGTGCCCAGCATGCACTCAAGGAACTGACCGAAAAGCTGACCCACAACGGTGTGACCGTGAAGTACGCGATTCACCCGGTTGCGGGGCGTATGCCTGGGCACATGAACGTGCTGCTGGCCGAAGCCGAAGTCCCTTACGACCAGGTCTTCGAGATGGAAGACATCAACGCCGAGTTTGGCCAGGCCGACGTGGTACTCGTGCTGGGCGCCAACGACGTGGTCAACCCGGCGGCAAAAAACGACCCCAAGTCGCCCATTGCCGGCATGCCGATTCTCGAAGCGTTCAAGGCCAAGACCATCATTGTCAACAAGCGCTCGATGGCCAGTGGCTACGCCGGCCTGGATAACGAACTGTTCTACCTGGACAAAACCATGATGGTATTCGGTGACGCCAAGAAGGTCATCGAAGACATGGTCAAGGCAGTGGAATAGAACACGGCAGCAAACCCGCCGATATAAAGAAAGCCCCGGTAAGCATCTACCGGGGCTTTCTTTTTGTTGATCCGGATCAACGGCTCTACCGAGAGGCTTCTCATACGACCATGGTCGTGGGACGGCAATGGGCGAAATCTCTAGACTGCGCTGCAGTAGTTTCAGCAGCCCGAGATAACAATCCATGTACCGTGACCGTATCCGCTTGTCCTCTCTGCACAGCAAGGTAATGAGTGCGGCTGATGCCGCTGGTCTGATCGAGGACGGCATGACTGTCGGCATGAGCGGCTTTACCCGCGCCGGTGAGGCCAAGGCCGTCCCGCATGCACTGGCCGAACGTGCCAAACAGTCGCCACTGAAGATCAGCCTGATGACCGGCGCCAGCCTGGGCAACGACCTGGACAAGCAACTGACCGAGGCCGGTGTATTGGCCCGCCGCATGCCTTTCCAGGTAGACAGCACCCTGCGCAAGGCCATCAACGACGGCAAGGTGATGTTCATCGACCAGCACCTGTCGGAAACCGTCGAACAACTGCGCAACCAGCAATTGAAGCTGCCGGACATCGCGGTCATCGAAGCCGTGGCCATCACTGAGCAGGGCCACATCGTACCTACTACATCGGTGGGTAACTCGGCCAGTTTCGCCATCTTCGCCAAGCAGGTGATTGTCGAGATCAACCTCTCGCACAACACCAACCTCGAAGGTTTGCACGACATCTATATCCCCACCTATCGCCCGACCCGCACGCCCATTCCGCTGGTCAAGGTCGACGATCGTATCGGCAGCACCGCCATCCCGATCGACCCGGCGAAGATCGTGGGTATCGTCATCAGCGACCAACCGGACTCGCCATCTACCGTGTTGCCGCCAGATGACGAAACCCAGGGTATCGCCAACCACCTGATCAACTTCCTGAAGAAGGAAGTGGAAGCTGGCCGCATGACCAACAAGCTCGGCCCACTGCAGGCCGGCATCGGTAGCATTGCCAACGCCGTGATGTGCGGCTTGATCGAGTCGCCCTTCGAAGACCTGACCATGTACTCCGAAGTGCTGCAGGACTCGACCTTCGACCTGATCGACGCCGGCAAGCTGCGCTTTGCATCGGGCAGCTCCATCACCCTGTCGACCCGCCGCAATGCCGATGTATTCGGTAACCTCGAACGCTACAAGGACAAGCTCGTACTGCGCCCGCAGGAAATCTCCAACCATCCGGAGGTCGTGCGGCGCTTGGGCATCATCGGTATCAATACCGCGCTGGAGTTCGACATCTACGGCAACGTCAATTCCACCCACGTATGTGGCACCAGGATGATGAACGGCATCGGTGGCTCGGGTGACTTCGCCCGTAATGCCCACCTTGCTGTATTCGTTACCAAGTCGATTGCCAAAGGCGGTGCAATTTCCAGTGTGGTGCCAATGGTCAGCCATGTGGACCATACCGAACACGACGTGGACATCCTGGTCACCGAACAAGGTTTGGCCGACCTGCGTGGCCTGGCCCCGCGCGAGCGGGCACGCGTGATCATCGACAACTGTGTGCACCCAGACTACCGCGCGGCACTGAACGATTACTTCGAGCGCGCTTGCCAACGTGGCGGCCACACGCCACATATCCTGCGCGAAGCGCTGAGCTGGCACGAGAACCTCGAAGAAACCGGCCGCATGCAAGCGAGCTGATCCAGCGGCGGCCTGGAACAGCAGCCCCGCTTCTGCTGTTCCAGCCCATTCGCGTTTCACGTCCGACACAAGAATATCCAGAACTGTACTACTGTACCTGTCCTAGGCTTCTTTCAAGCCTGCAGAACATCGCCACACACCAAAAATGCACCATGAAGATGCAGACCAGTACAGTTGCGCCTGTTTCGAGTGCAACAGTAGGGTTACACAGTTAACTGAGCCATCGTCTTTCGCATGAACTGTATCTACTGTTCTGGACAAGAGAGGAGGATCATTGGCATCAGTTAAATCACTACCTAATCCCGCCATAAGCGGAAGGATGAAGCATCATGGAACGTACCCTCAGTTCCGGTCTGGTTTTTGAAAGCAACGCCCAGCAATCCAACGCATCGCTGCCGCTGCGCGCACTGTCCACTCTGCTGCTGTGGCAGCGCCGCATGGCAAGCCGCCGTCAACTGGCTCGCCTGGACGCTCGCCTGCTGGCCGACGCTGGCATCAGCGAGTCGCAGCGTTACGAAGAGCTGAGCAAGCCTTTCTGGCGCTAAGCACCGGCTTGCCGGCTTCGGCCGGCACCGCGAATTCCTGAAACCCGTTGCAGGCAACTGCGACGGGTTTTTTGTTTGTGGCATGCAGAGGTCAGCGTCAAGCGCTGAACAGGTACAGTTTGTGTATTACAAACCCTAACCGATACAGTTTCACGGCCCGTTCTTCGTTAACATCTGGAAACACCCGCGCGTGATACGCTTAGCTTGGCAGTCTGGTAGAAACCACTGTCATAAGTACCGCGACCAGCAATGCGAGCGTCCGATAAGCAGAACCACCCGACCCGAGTTCAGGAGTGCACGAAATGTCCCGTAAATATCTGATTGGCGCCGCTCTTATGCTGAGCCTGGCTGGCACCGCAAACGCCACCAGTTTCGTCGTCACCACTGACGCTGTAGTAGGGGCAGTAGCTGCGTCCACCGACGCCACCTCGGATGTTTCTTCGTCGTTCCGTGACGATAAAATCGTCCAGGCCGCCCGTGACGACGCTGCCAGCTTCGTAGGCAGCCAAGGCGATATCCGCGGTGCCAAGCTGGAAAGCGCGTTCCTGCACATCCGCGCACAAATGCCAAGCCTGCAAGCCAGCGACGCCGAACTGGCCCAGGCCATTCTGGCAATCTAAGCGCCGGCAAGCGCCCAGGCTGTGCCGGGTGCCCCCGTACAGCCACGCCAGCCCTCGCCACCCTTACTTCCAGTTGTCGTAGAGCCCATGCGTTATCTGTTGCCGCTGCTGTTTTCCCTTGCCGGCATGGCCAGCGCCCATGCCATGGACACCACTACCCAAGGCCTGGTGATCTCGGCCTACGCCACCAGCCAGGTCACCACTGCACCCTTTGATCGCAAATTGGTGCGTGAGGCCCGTGACGATGCCGCGGTATTCGTCGCCACCCATGGCCAGATCCGCGGTGCTCGGCTGGAAGCCGCCCTGGAATCATTACGCCATAATTGCGCACGGCAGGGCGTTGGCGATCTGGAACTGGCGCAAGCAATTCTCGTCCAATGACTACATCTGACTCCCTGTAATTTTTCGGAGATGCTCCATGCGTAAACCGCTGATTGCCGCTACCCTCGGCATGCTGCTGCTGGCTGACCTGGCCCAGGCACAGACCCTGGTGGCCACCAGCAACATCATCGTGCGTGCCTTTGGCCGCTCGATCGACTTCACCTCGGACACCACCACTTCGATCCGCGACTCGAAAGTGGTACGCGAAGCCCACGACGACGCAGCCAGCTTCGTGGCCAGCAACGGGGACATCCGTGGCGCGCAGCTCGAAGCTGCCCTCACCACCCTGCGCGAGCGCGTTCCGGAAGCACGCGGCGCCAGCGACCAGGTATTGGCCGAAGCCATCCTCGCACTGTGAAGCCCGTGCGTGCCTGGCTGCTCGGCTGCGCCCTGACGCTGCTCGGCACGCCCGCCCTGGCCGGCCTGCAGCTCGAGCTGCAGTCGTCCGGCCTCGACCCACAGCAGACCCAAGCCAGCCAGGCCCTGCTTGACGAGGCCATGGCCAAGCTGCCCCCGCGCTTCAAGCAGCAACTCGACCGCCGCGTGCAGGTCAGCTGGAGCGACAACATGCCAGCCGACGCCTATGGGCAGGCCACACTGGTGTCCACGCTTCAGCTCAACCGTCGCCTGCTGCCCGGGCTCACCGATGGCAGTGCCGCCATTGAGCGCACCAACCGCCCTCATGGCACCGTGCGACAAGAGCTACTGGCCACTGTCCTGCACGAGCTCAGCCATATCTACGACCGTGCGCGCCTATGGCCCAGCCGTGAAAGATCGCTGATTGCCCGCTGTAAACGCCAACAGGGCACCGTGGGCAAAATCGGCCTGCCTGAGGAATGCCGCGGCCAGGCTGAGCGCCGCTTCACCCTGAGCGATGACCCGCGCCTGCTTGACCTGGCCGGCTGGCCGCAATACGTGGGCCGCCGGGGTGAGCGTGAGCAGCACAACGGCCAGTTCGTGCGCAGCCCCGACAGCTATGAACTCAGCAGCCCCAAGGAATACCTCGCGGTGAACATGGAGTACTTCCTCCTGGACCCGAGCTACGGTTGCCGCCGCCCGGCGCTCAACCAGTACCTGCATGAGCATTTCGGCTGGGCACCGCCACAGAACACTTGCGCCAGGGGCTTGCCATTCATCAATGCCGGTAGCGACTTCGCCCGCCAGCCACTGGGCGAAATCGACCCCGAACGGGTTTATGAAGTGGACTACCTGCTGGCCGAAGCCAACCAGAACCTGGTCAGCCGCTGGGGCCACAGCATGCTGCGCCTGGTCATCTGCAGACCCGGCCGCCCCCGCGGGCCAGACTGCCGCCTCGACCTGGACCAGAGCCTGGTGCTGTCATACCGCGCGTTCGTCAACGATGTGCAGCTATCGAGCTGGGACGGCCTGGTCGGCGTCTATCCATCGCGCCTGTTCGTGCTGCCGCTGGGCCAGGTCATCGACGAATACACCAAGACAGAGCTGCGCAGCCTGGCCTCGGTGCCCTTGAAGCTGAACCGCGAAGAGATTGAAAACCTGGTGCGCCAGGCTGCCGAAATGCACTGGAGCTACGACGGCAACTACTGGTTCCTGTCCAACAACTGTGCCGTAGAGTCATTGAAGTTGCTGCGCAGCGGCACCGCCAACCCGCAATTGAATGACCTGGACAGCATCATGCCCAACGGTTTGCTGGCCGTGCTCAAGGGCAGGGGGCTGGCCGACACGAGCGTGCTCGACAACCCCCGCGAGGCGCTGCGCCTGGGCTACCGCTTCGACTCCTACCGCGAGCGGTACCAGGCCATGTTCGAGGTGCTGCGCAAGCAATTGCCGATCCAGCAGCAACTGGTAGAAGACTGGCTGGCCTTGAGCGCCGAGCAACGTCGCCCCTGGTTCGCCCAGGCCGACCTGCGCACCAGCGCTGCGCTGCTGCTGCTGGAGCAGGCCAGCCTGCGCCGGCAACTGTTGCTGGCCCAGGACGAGGTCAAGCAGCGCTACCTGAATGCCGCAGCGTTGAAAGATGGCAGCGTCAACAAGGCCGATGCCACCCTCAAGCAAATGCTTGCCAACAGCGGCTTCCTCAGCCGCCCGGCAGAATTGCTCGACAGCAAAGGCTATGGACTGCCGCAGCCCGAAGAACGCGAACACCTGGAGCGGGAGAGCAAGGAACGGCAGGCCCGGTTGCTGCGCCTGAGTACCAACCTGGACAAGGAGGTGAGGGCGCTGCTGGACCCTTCGCGGGCCAGGGAAATTTCTGCGGTAGAGGCCAATGTGAAGCAGATAGGCGAGCATTTGCGGGCACTGCACAAGGCTGCAGGTGGCCTGCAGTTGTAATTGCGCCTATCCGCGGCGAGCCGGCTTCCACCTAGTGGAGTTGGCTTGCCAGCGGCAGGACCCGCAGCACGAGCACAGCATCTTAAAGGCGTTCCCCGTGCTCCCCCGGCAAATCCTCATCAAGGTGCAGCCAAGGCAACCGGCTGCCTACCCAGATATGGCGGTTGGCGCGCACGCCCTCCGGGTGGTCGAGGGTGGCTACGGTCACATCGATGGTCTCGGGACTGTGCGTGGTCACCAGCGCCACATGGGCCCCACACCGCCCACAAAAGTAACGGCTGCAACTGGGCGGGGCCACGTAGCAGTTCGGCTTACCCGTTAACCAATGGAAATCCGAGCGGGGTAGGGTGAGCCAGGTCACGACCAGCCCACCACTTACCCGCCGACAGATCGTGCAGTGGCAGTGGGCGATGTCCGTCAGGTCACCCGCCAGCCGATACCGCAACGCGCCGCAATGGCAGCCACCCTCGGTCACATGCTGCATCATCTACCTCTCGTCGCCTTTGCATCAGCGAAAGCTGGCTGAAAGCTTGTGCTCATAGGATAGCCCCCACCACCGGCACAAGACCGGTCAGCCAGGGCACCCGGTAACAACCGCGCCCGGCCCAATCAACAACAACAATGGTGATCCTGATGTATTCCTGTGCCCGCCTTCGCGCAATCTCCCTCCGCATGCTCCCCGTGCAGCGCCAAACGCGCTGACCCGCCCGAATCGACGTTCCTTTCGTAGCGCCACGCCTGGAGTATTGCCATGCTGACCTTCCTCGGCTTTGCCATGGTCATCACCTTCATGTACCTGATCATGACCAAGCGCCTGTCGGCCTTGATCGCGCTGATCCTGGTACCGATCCTGTTCGCCGTGTTCGGCGGTTTTTCCGCCAAGATCGGCCCGATGATGCTCGAGGGCATCAGCAAGCTCGCGCCTACCGGCGTGATGCTGATGTTCGCAATCCTGTATTTCGCCCTGATGATCGACTCCGGCCTGTTCGACCCGGCCGTGCGCAAGATCCTCAAGCTGGTCAAGGGCGACCCGCTGAAAGTCTCGGTGGGTACCGCCGTACTGGCCCTGGTGGTTTCGCTCGACGGTGATGGCGCCACCACTTACATGATTTGCTGCGCCGCCATGCTGCCGATGTACAGCCGCCTGGGGATGAGCCCGCGAATCATGGCCGGCCTGACCATTCTCGCCGGCGGCGTGATGAACATGACCCCTTGGGGCGGGCCGACCGCACGTGCCGCCAGCGCCCTGCACGTGGACCCGTCGGACATTTTCGTGCCGATGATCCCGGCCATGTTGTTCGGCGTACTGGCCATCCTGGCCATTGCCTACCTGTACGGCAAGCGTGAGCGTGCCCGCCTGGGTGAACTGCACCTGCCAACCGATGACACCGACCATAGCGATATCACCGTTTCGCAATTCCCTGAAGCCCGCCGCCCCAAGCTGCTGTACTTCAATGGCGCGCTGACTGCCGCCCTGATGGTCGCGCTGATCGCCGGTATCCTGCCGCTGCCGGTGCTGTTCATGATCGCCTTCAGCATTGCCATGATCGTCAACTACCCCTGCCTGCAACAGCAGAAAGACCGCATCGCCGCCCATGCCGGCAGCGTGCTGGCAGTCACCGGGCTGATCTTCGCCGCAGGCATCTTCACGGGCATTCTGTCGGGCACCGGCATGGTCGATGCCATGTCCAAGAGCCTGCTGGCAGTCATCCCTGAAGCGATGGGCCCCTACATGGCAGTGATCACCGCAATCGTGAGCATGCCGTTCACCTTCTTCATGTCCAACGACGCGTTCTACTACGGGGTTTTGCCAGTGTTGGCCGAGGCCGCCAGCCACTACGGCATCAGCCCGGTTGAAATGGCCCGCGCATCGATCGTCGGCCAGCCGGTACACCTGCTCAGCCCACTGGTACCCTCGACCTACCTGCTGGTAGCCCTGGCCGGTATCGAGTTTGGCGATCACCAGCGCTTCACGCTCAAGTGGGCAGTGCTGGTGTGCCTGTGCATAATGTTCGCCGCGCTGCTGATGGGCATTTTCCCGCTGTTCAGTAGTCTTTAATAAACGCGTATTACCCCACCGCGACGCGCCCTGCAGGGCGCGTCGCCTTTACCGCTCGAAGGAAACAACATGGAATGGCTGACCAGCCCGGAAATCTGGGTTGCCTTTTTTACCCTCACCGCGCTTGAGATCGTCCTCGGGATCGACAACATCATCATGATCTCGATCCTGGTCAGCCGCATGCCCAAGCACATGCAGCCGCGCACCCGGATCTTCGGCCTGGCCCTGGCCATGGTCACCCGCATCATGCTGCTGTTGTCGATCACCTGGGTCATGCGCCTTACCGCCGACCTGTTCGTGGTGCTCGGCCAGGGCATCTCCGGGCGTGACCTGATCCTGTTCTTCGGCGGCCTGTTCCTGCTGTGGAAAAGCTCGCAAGAGATCTACCACGGCCTGGAAGGTGAGGACGAAAACGATGAAGCGCCCAAAGGCGCAGGTGGCAAGTTCTTCTACACCATCATTCAGATTGCCATCATCGACATCGTGTTCTCGCTGGACTCGGTGATCACCGCAGTAGGCATGGTGTCCCACGTGCCAGTGATGATCGCTGCCATCGTCGTGGCCGTACTGGTGATGATGCTGTGCGCCGGCGCCATCAGCAACTTCATCGACAAGCACCCATCGCTGAAGATGCTCGCACTGTCGTTCCTGATCGTGGTCGGTACCGTACTGATCGCCGAAGCGTTCGACGTGCACGTGCCCAAAGGCTACGTCTACTTCGCCATGGCCTTCTCGCTGGCGGTAGAGGCCATCAACATTCGCATGCGCACTGCCCTGGCCCGCAAGGACGGCAAAGAGCATGACCCAGTGAAACTGCGCAAGGACATTCCGGGTCAGTAAGAGCGGAACGTGCAGGACAGCGGGGGCCCTTCGGGGCCCCTTTTTCATTTTTGAATGGCTGCTACGTGGCGCCTGCAAGACCGGCAATGATTCATTCACGGTATGTTTCAAATTGATGACTACCGTGCGAAGCTGGCAAGCACTGCGCAAAACAGCTAAAGCTTTGAGTGAGCAATGAAAACCTATTCGAACGCTCACGTTTCTTCCCTTGGCCCCATGGGCCTGTGCTTCAGGGGGCCTTCGCCATGCTGACCCTGCTCAACCTGCTCTCGGCCGTAACGCTACTGGTCTGGGGCACCCATATCGTGCGCACCGGCATCCTTCGGGTATTCGGCTCGAATCTGCGGCGCATCATTGGCCAGAACATGAACAAGCGCCCACTGGCATTCATTGCCGGCATTCTGGTCACTGCCATGGTGCAAAGCAGCAACGCCACGGCCATGCTGGTCACCTCGTTCGTCGGCCAGGGCCTGATGGCCATGACCCCCGCCTTGGCAATCATGCTCGGCGCCGATGTCGGCACTGCGCTGATGGCCCGGGTACTCACGTTCGACCTATCCTGGCTGTCGCCGCTGTTGATCTTCCTCGGCGTCATCTTCTTCCTTTCGCGCAAACAGACGCGGGCTGGCCAATTGGGCAGGGTGGGTATCGGGCTGGGCCTGATCATCCTGGCGCTGGAGCTGATCGTACAGGCCGCCGCGCCCATCACCCATGCCCAGGGCGTGAAGGTGCTGTTCGCCTCGCTGACGGGCGACATCATGCTTGATGCCCTGGTCGGGGCGATGTTCGCCATGGTCTCTTATTCCAGCCTGGCGGCCGTTCTGCTCACGGCGACCCTGGCCGGTGCCGAGGTCATCAGCCTGCCGGTGGCCATTGGCCTGGTAGTCGGCGCCAACATCGGCAGTGGCCTGCTGGCGTTCATCAGCACCAGCATGCAGAACGCCGCCGGCCGCCGGGTGGCCTTGGGCAGCCTGCTGTACAAGCTGATCGGCCTGGTGTTGATCATTCCCGTACTGCACCCGCTGGTAGGCTGGATGGACTCGCTGAGCTTCAGCCCGCAAGAGCTGGTCATCGGCTTCCACCTGCTCTACAACACCTCCCGTTGCTTGCTGATGCTACCCACGGTCAACCCCATGGGTCGGTTGTGCAATGTGCTGCTGCCCGAGCGGGAACACAGCAACGGCCAGATCCGTGCGCGCCACCTCGACGCGTCCGCACTGGAGACCCCCAGCCTGGCCCTGGCCAATGCCGCACGGGAAACCCTGCGCCTGGGCGACATCGTCGACAGCCTGCTCGAAGCCATGCTGGGGGCCCTGCGGGGCACCCAGACGGCGCTGCCCCAGCAGGTACGCGCCCTGGGCGAAGATGCCGACGCCCTGTACAGCGCGATCAAGCTGTACCTGGCGCAGATGACACGCGAGGACCTCAGCGAGCAAGACAACCGTCGCTGGGCGGAAATCATCGAAGTGGCTATCAACCTCAAGCTGGCCTGCGACCTCATCGAGCGCATGCTGCGCAAGGTCCAGCAGCAAAAGACCAGCCAGCGCCGTGAGTTTTCCCAGGTCGGCCTGGAAGAACTGACCGGCCTGCAGGAACAATTGCTGGCCAACCTGCGCCTGGGCTTGTCGGTGTTCCTCAGCGCCGACCCGGAAAGCGCCCGCTTGCTGCTGCGTGAAAAACGCCGGTTCCGGGCCCAGGAGCGGCGCCTGGCCCACGCCCACGTCAGCCGCCTGCAGCGCAAAGTCATGCAAAGCCTCGAGACCAGTTCGCTACACTTGGAGCTGATCGCCGACATGAAGCGTTTGAACTCTTTGTTCTGTAGCAGTGCCTATGTGGTACTGGGCGGCTCGGACACCGGCGGGTTGATGCTCGACAGTGTGCCAGACGAAGCCAGCCACGATTCTGCCTAGCTGAGGACCCTAGCTCGCCCATGCGTTGCCTGATGTTCGTTTGCATCCTGATCTGCAGCCTGCCCACTTTCGCCCTCGACCGGTCGCGGGTGGAAGGCTACCTGTTGCCCAACGGCCTGCAGGTGATTCTGAAAAATGGCTACGAGCGTGACCATGTGGCGATACGCCTGGTGGTGGGGGTTGGGCTGGATGATTTCGATTGCGAGCAGAAAGAGCTGCCGCACCTGCTTGAGCACCTGCTGTTCAGCGGCATCGATGAAACCGGCGAAGGCGGCCTGGAAGAGCGCCTGCAGGCGCTGGGCGGGGAATGGAACGCCTTTACCAGCAGTGCCGATACCACTTTCGTCATCGAAGCACCGGCGCGCAACCAGCGCAAGGTACTCGACCTGTTGCTGGCGGTCATCCGCGATACCCACATCGATGCCAAGGCCCTGGCCACCGCCAAACGCATCATCGAACGCGAGGATGGCGGCCACTACGGCCACCTGCAGCGCTGGCTCGACCGCCAGGACATCGGCCACCCCGCCAGCGACCAACTGGCCACCGAGCTGGGCCTGAAGTGCCCAGAGCGCTCCAACGTCGACGACATGACCCTGGAACAGGTCCAGGCCCTGCGCGACCGCTGGTACGCCGCCAACAACATGACCCTGATCATGGTCGGTGGCCTGGACCGCCTGTTGCCAGCCTATCTGGAACGCTCGTTTGGCGAGCTGCCGGCCACCGAGCCAGAAGAGCGCCGCAATCTGGATAGCATCACCCAGCAAGCCGAGCAGCGCCGCGATCTGACCCGTGGCTGGCTCGGTGACAGCGTGAAACTGCACTGGCTTTTCATCGAGCCGGCACTGGACAACGACCACCAGGCCACCCTCGACCTGCTGGCACGCTACCTGGACTGGGCCATCTACGACCAGCTGCGCCTGCGCAATGGCTTGTCCTATGGGCCCTCGGTGCAGCGCGAAAGCTTCGGTGACACCGGCCTGCTCAGCGTCAATGCCGACCTGGAGCGCGATGACATCGACAAGGCCGTAGCGGTCATGCAGCGGTTGTTCAAGCACCTGCGCAAAGAGGGGCTGGACCCGGATACGTTCGCCCGCATCAAGGATGCCAGTGTCGCCAAGGAAAGCTGGAGCACCCAAGGCAACAGTGCCTTGGCCGACTACTACTGGGGAGCGCTGAACGACTACACCGACGGCCGCTTCACCAACCCGGTGCGCAAACTGCGCCAGGTCACCCTGGAGCAAGCCAACCAGGCGTTGCGGGAATTGCTCAAGGAAGACGGCTACGTACGCATTGAAAAGCCGCTGCTGGGTTATGACGAATTCTATGGGCTGGGTGCCCTGTTGGTAGGGCTGATCGTGGCCGCGGGACTGTTGCGCTGGCGGCGGCATGGCCCACAGCGGCCGAGCGGTGCTACACGCCGGCGGTGAATCAGCGGTATTCTTTTGCCAGTACTGGCCTCTTCGCGGGTAAACCCGCTCCTACAGGGACCCCACTGTTGCAGAAGCTGTGGTGATCCTGTGGGAGCGGGTTTACCCGCGAAGCGGCCGGCACAGCCACCCAACTCTCTCCCGTTGTAGAGCCAATGCCCCAGATCCCCCGCATCGTCCAGCGCATCATCGAACTGCTCAAACGCTATCCCGGCATCATCGCGCTTGGGGGGTTTCTTTCAGGTATCGGCAGCTTCATCCTGGTCGACCGCCAGGCCGGCCTGGCCAGTTGGGTTGCCGTGCTGATGCTGGTGAGCTGGGTGTGGCTGATGCTGGAAAACACACTCACCGGCCTGTTCGCGCGCACGTTCAACCGCGAAATCCCGCAGCCACTGCTGCGCTACGCCACGCAGATGATCCACCAGGAAACACTGTTCTTCGTTTTGCCCTTCTTCTTCATCACCACGACCTGGAACAGCGGCCAGCTGGTGTTCACGGGCCTGCTCGGCGCTGCCGGCCTGGTGTCGATCATCGACCCGCTGTACTACAAATGGCTAGCTCCGCGGCGCTGGCTGTTCCTGGCGCTGCATACCCTGACCCTGTTCGCTGCGTTGCTCACGGCGCTGCCGATCATCGTCCACCTGACCACCGCGCAAAGCTTCAAGCTGGCGCTGATCATCGCCATGGCGCTGTCGTTTCCCAGCTTGGCCAGCAGTTTTCCGATCAACAACTGGCGCCGGGCTGTGGCCTTGTTGCTGGTCACGCTGTCGGTGGGTGCTGGCGGCTGGTTGTTGCGCTCCTGGGTACCGCCGGCAACCCTGTGGATGACCGAGGTGGCAGTGAGCACCGAAGTGCTGAACCGCCAGCCAGGCGAGTCGCTGCACGAAATTGCCGCCAGCAGCATTCGCAGCAGCGGCTTGTACGCCTATACCGCCATCAACGCACCACGCGGCCTGAATGAGCGGATCTACCACGTGTGGCAGAAGGACGGCCAGGAGGTGGACCGCATTGCCCTCGACATCCACGGTGGGCGCAAGGAAGGCTACCGGGCCTGGACGCACAAGCAGAACTTCCCACCCAACCCGGTGGGCAGGTGGCAGGTACGGGTTCTGACCGAGGATGGCCAAGTGATTGGCGTACTGCGCTTCAAGGTGGTCGACGATGCGCCAGCCGGGTAATCAACACCTGCTGGTACACAGCACATAATCACCAAACAGCCCCGGCCTGCTGCGCTATGATCAGCCCCTGAGCCTTAGCGCCGAGTCAGTTGCATGGAGCCTATGACCACCCCCAGCCTCACTCTGGATACCAGCAGTCAACCGGCCTGCCTGCGCATTGCCGGTGACTGGACCTTGGCGCACTACGCCAGCCTGAAACGCGACAGCGAGCGGCTGCGTGCGCAATACACCCCCGACACCGTCGCCGACCTCAGCCAGCTGGGGCGCCTGGACACGGCCGGTGCGTCGCTGCTGGCCGAACTGCTCGGCACCGAGCGTCTGTCGCGCTGCACCCACGACCTGCCGGAAGCCAGCCGGGCGCTGCTGAAGAATGTCTACCAATCGGTCCAGGACTACTGCATCCCGGTGAAGGAGCCCGAGCGCAACGTGCTGCTGTTGCTGCTGGAGCGTATAGGCTGCGCCGTCGGCACCCTGTGGCAAGACAGCATGCAACTGCTCGGTTTCATCGGCGTCATCCTCGAAACGCTGCTACGCCGTGCCCTACAGCCACACCGCTGGCGCATCACCCCGATCGTCGCCCACATCGAACAGACAGGGCTGGATGCCGCGCCAATCGTGGCCTTGCTGACCTTTCTGGTGGGTGCCGTGGTGGCCTTCCTTGGCGCCACGGTGCTGGCTGACTTCGGCGCAACGGTGTTCACCGTCGACCTGGTGGCGTTCTCGTTCCTGCGCGAGTTCGCCGTGTTGCTCACCGCCATCCTCATGGCCGGCCGCACCGCCAGCGCATTTACCGCGCAGATCGGCTCGATGAAAGCCAATGAGGAAATAGACGCGATCCGCACCCTGGGCCTCAACCCCATGGAACTGCTGGTGGTACCCCGGGTGCTGGCCCTGCTGATTACCCTGCCGCTGCTCACGTTCGTCGCCATGCTTTGCGGCATCGTCGGCGGGGCCGTGGTGTGCGCCCTGTCGCTGGGCATTTCGCCGGCCATGTTCCTGTCATTGCTGCAAAGCGATATTGGCGTGCAGCACTTTCTGGTCGGCCTGGCCAAGGCGCCGTTCTTTGCCTTTCTGATTGCCGCCATTGGCTGCCTGGAAGGCTTCAAGGTCAGCGGCAGCGCCGAGTCGGTCGGTGCACACACGACTTCGGCCGTGGTGCAGTCGATCTTCGTGGTTATCGTGCTCGACGCGGTGGCCGCGCTGTTCTTCATGGAGATGGGCTGGTGAACCGACGTGAGAGCGTGATCGAAGCCCGCGGCATCTGTAACCGCTTTGGCCGGCAAGTGGTGCATGAAAACCTCGACCTGGACCTGTACCGCGGCGAAATCCTTGCCGTGGTGGGCGGCTCTGGCAGCGGCAAGTCCGTGCTGCTGCGCAGTATCATCGGCCTGCGCCGCCCCAACGAAGGGCAGATCAAGGTGTTCGGCCAGGACCTGGCCGGCCTGCGCGAAACGCAGCGCTCATTGGTCGAACGGCGTTTTGGCGTACTGTTCCAGAAGGGCGCGCTGTTCTCTTCCCTGACAGTGACCGAGAACGTTGCCCTGCCACTGATCGAGCATGCCGGGTTATCCCGCGCCGATGCCGAGCACCTGGCCGGGGTAAAGCTGGCATTGGCCGGGCTGCCGATCTCGGCAGCCGACAAGTACCCTGCTTCTTTGTCGGGGGGCATGATCAAGCGCGCAGCGCTGGCCCGGGCCCTGGCCCTGGACCCGGACATACTGTTCCTCGACGAGCCGACCGCAGGCCTGGACCCGATCGGCGCTGCGGCCTTCGACCAGTTGATCCTCACCCTGCGCGATGCGCTCGGCCTGTCGGTGTTCCTGATCACCCACGACCTTGACACCCTGTACACCATCACCGACCGCATCGCCGTACTGTCGCAGAAAAAGGTCCTGGTGGCCGGCCCATTGGCCGAGGTCGAACAGACCAACGACGCCTGGATCCAAGAATACTTTCACGGCCCACGCGGGCGCGCAGCCGAACAGGCCGCCACCCGCACTGGCCAGGAGCGCTGAGCAATGGAAACCCGAGCCCATCACGTTCTTATCGGCCTGGTCACCGTCCTGGTGGTAGCCGGTGCCATGCTGTTCGGCCTGTGGCTGACCAAGTCCAGCGTCGACGATGCGTTCAAGGACTACGAAGTCGTGTTCAACGAGGCAGTTTCCGGCCTGTCTCGTGGCAGCCCGGTGCAGTACAACGGGATCAAGGTGGGTGACGTTTCCACCCTGCGCCTGGACCCTAAAGACCCGCGTCGGGTATTGGCACGCGTACGCCTTAGCGGCGACACCCCAGTCAAAGAAGACACCCAGGCCAAGCTGACCCTGGCCGGCGTGACAGGCAACTCGTTCATCCAGCTCAGCGGCGGTACCCCACAGAGCCCCGAGCTGAAAGGCAAAGACGGCAAGCTGCCGGTGATCATCGCCTCGCCATCGCCCATCTCGCGCCTGCTCAATGACAGCAGCGACCTGGTGACCAACATCAACTTGCTGCTGCACAACGCCAACCAGATGTTCTCCGAGGGCAACATCGACCACCTCAGCAATACCTTGGCCAACCTCGACAAGACCACCGGCGCCTTCGCCGGGGAGCATGGCAGCATCAGCCAGGCTATCGAGCAACTGGTCGAGGTAGGCAAGCAGGCCAGCGCGACCCTGGCCGAAACCCAGGTGCTGATGCGCAATGCCAATGGCTTGCTGGGCACCGAGGGCAAGCAGGCCATCGGCAGCGCCGAGCAAGCCATGCAGTCGTTGGCGCAGAGCACTGCCACCATCAACAGCCTGCTGAAGGACAACAGCGAAGCCATCGGCGACGGCGCCCAGGGCCTGAACCAGCTGACCCCGGCCATTCGCGAACTGCGCGAAACCCTCAACGCACTCAAAGGCATTTCCCGGCAACTGGAAGCAGACCCCAGCGGCTACCTGCTCGGCCGCGACAACAACAAGGAGTTCCAGCCATGAAATCGTCGCTGCGCTTAGTGGCTTTGGCGGTCACGATTGGGCTGGCCAGCGCCTGCTCGATCCTGCCCACGAGCGAGCCTGTGGACCTGTATCGCTTGCCGGTCAACCAGATCAGCCGCAGCGCGCCGCCGCTGGATTGGTCATTGCGCCTGAACAAACCGCTGGCCAGCGAGGTATTGGCCGGGCCACGGATTGCGGTCATCCCGCAGGGCAATGTGGTCAGCAGCTACAAGGGCGCGCGCTGGAGCGATCCGGCCCCGATGCTGCTGCGCAACCGGCTGCTCGACGGCTTTCAGCGCGACGGACAGGTGCAGCGCCTGAGCGCCGACGACAGCAATTTGCAGGCTGACTACGAGCTGGCTGGCGAGTTGCAGGCGTTCCAGAGCGAATACCGCGCGGACGGCACCGTGGAGGTGGTGATCCGCTATGACGCACGGCTGGTGCAAGGCCGCACTCAGCGCATTCTCGCCAGCAAGCGCTTCGAAGTCCGCCAGCCGCTGGCAGACAAGCAAGTAGCCGGGGTAGTGGCCGGGTTTGGCCAAGCGTGCGACCTACTCACCGGGCAGGTGGTCGAGTGGGCGATTGCCCAGGCAGGCAGCAGCACAACCCGCTAGTGTTTACCCGTTGATGCGGTGCAGGCCTGTAGATCGTTCAGGCAAAGAACCAGTAACACACGCAGATGGCTGCCACTACACCAGAGAACTCGGCCAGCAGCGCACACCCCACCGCATGCCGCACACGCTGGATGCCCACCGCGCCGAAATACACCGCCAGCACATAGAAAGTGGTCTCGGTACTGCCCTGGATGGTTGCCGCCACCAGGGCAGGGAAGCTGTCCACCCCTTGGCTCTGCATGGTCTCGATCAGCATTGCCCGCGCCGCGCTCCCGGAGAACGGCTTGACCAACGCTGTCGGCAGGCCTTCGACGAAGCGCGTGTCCAGGCCCAACCAGTTGACCGCATGGCGAATACCGTCCAACGCCAATTCCAGCGCGCCCGAGGCCCTCAGCACGCCCACAGCCACCAGCATGGCCACCAGGTAGGGCAGCAGGTTCTTGGCGACGTCAAAGCCCTCTTTGGCGCCCTCGACAAAGGCTTCGTACACCTTCACCTGCCGCAACGCACCGATCACCACGAACAGCAGGATCACGCCAAACAGCGTCAAGTTACCCAGGATCGACGACAAGCTGGCCAGTGCCGCTGCCGACAATGTGCCCAGGAAGGCCATGAAGCCACCCAGCAGCAGCGCACCGGGAATGAAGTAGGCAAGTACGACCGGGTCCCACAAACGCAGGCGTTGCATGACGGCCACCGACAACAGCCCGACCAGGGTCGAGACACTGGTGGCCAGCAGGATCGGCAGGAACACCATGGTCGGGTCGGGCGCGCCTTGCTGGGCGCGGTACATGAAGATGGTCACAGGCAGCAGGGTCAACGAAGAGGCGTTGAGCACCAGGAACAGGATCTGCGCGTTGCTCGCCGTGGTGCTGCTGGGGTTCAGCTCCTGCAACGCGCGCATGGCTTTGAGGCCAATCGGTGTGGCGGCGTTGTCCAGCCCCAGGCCGTTGGCCGCGAAGTTCATGGTGATCAGGCCCAGTGCCGGGTGGCCGGGTGGTACTTCCGGCATCAAGCGCGCAAACAACGGGCCCAGTACCTTGGCCAGCCATTCGACGATGCCGGCCTTTTCGGCAATTTTGAGAAAGCCGAGCCACAGGGTCAGAGTGCCAAACAGCAGCACCATCACCTCGACAGAGAGCTTGGCCATGGCAAAGATGCTCTCGACCATGGCCGCAAAAATGCCCGCGTTGCCGCCTATCAGCCATTGGGCCAGGGCGGACACCGCCGCCACCAGGAAAAAGCCGAGCCAAAGGCCATTGAGCATCCGTGTGTTCCCCCAGAAAAGTGCCCGAATGATAGCGTATCGGGGCGCAAGGCTGCAGACCGCGGCCGCGCAACATCACAGACAACAAAAAGCCCCGACGGGTCGGGGCTTTTTGTCCAGCGGGGTATGAACTCAGCGCTTGGCCGCTTCGCCAACCACCGCAGTTTGCTGTTTGTCAGCCATGAGCGAGGCGTAGTACTGCTCGCCCTTGGCCGCATCGTACATGCCTTCCCAACGCGAGATGACCAATGCCGCCAGTGCGTTGCCGATCACGTTCAGCGCGGTGCGGGCCATGTCCATGATGCGGTCGACGCCGGCGATGAAGGCCAGGCCTTCCAGCGGAATGCCCACGCTGCCGAGGGTGGCCAGCAGTACCACGAACGAAACGCCTGGCACACCAGCAATACCTTTGGACGTGACCATCAGGGTCAGCACCAGCAGCAGCTGCTGGCTCCACGACAGGTCGATACCGTACAGCTGGGCAATGAAGATCGCCGCAATGCTCTGGTACAGGGTAGAACCGTCGAGGTTGAAGGAGTAGCCGGTCGGTACCACGAACGAGCAGATCGACTTCGGTGCACCGTACTTCTCCATTTTCTCGATCACCCGTGGCAGCACGGTTTCCGAACTGGAAGTGGAGTAGGCCAGGATCAGCTCATCTTTCATGATGCGCATGATCTTGATCACCGAGAAGCCAAACAGGCGAGCCACCAGGCCCAGTACCATGAAGGCGAAGAAGGCAATGGCGAAGTACACCAGCAGCACCAGCTTGGCCAGCGGCAGCAGCGAGCTGAAGCCGAAGTTGGCGACAGTCACGGCGATCAGGGCGAACACACCGATCGGCGCGTAGTTCATGATCATGTGGGTGACCTTGAACATGGTTTCCGATACGGCCTGGAAGGTCCGTACCAGCGGGTCGCGCAGCTCTGCCTGCAGGCTCGACAGCCCCAGGCCGAACATGACCGAGAAGAAGATGATCGGCAGCATTTCGCCACGCATCAGCGCTGCGAAGATGTTCGACGGGATCAGGTTGAGCAGGGTCTCGATGAAGGCGTGCTCATGCTGCACTTCGGCCGCGGTCGCCTGATACTTGGAAATATCCACGGTACCCAGCGTGCTCATGTCGATACCGGCACCGGGGTGGAACAGGTTTGCCAGCACCAGGCCGACGACGATGGCGATCGTGGTCACCACCTCGAAGTAGATGATGGTCTTCAGGCCAATGCTGCCCAGTTTCTTCGCATCGCCAACCCCGGCGATACCCACGATCAGCGACGAAATCACGATCGGGACGACGATCATCTTGATCAGGCGAATGAAGATGTCACCGGCGGGCTGGAGGACGTTACTGATCCACCAGGCCTTTTCTGCACTGAAGTGGTTCAGCAGCGCGCCGATTGCAACACCCAGCACCAGACCGATGACGATCTGCCAGGCGAGGCTCAGTTTTGCCTTCTTCATGTCTTTACCCTTTGTTCTAGTGGTCATGACACCGGGTGGAAACAGGCGTGACAGAGCCCTTGGCCAAGTCACACGCAATAACGGTTTCTGTCCGGCGACGTTATGTAAGGACACCGCAGGCGAGCGACAGGGCGCCCTGGCCAGCGAAAAAGGCGGCAACTATTGCGATGGCAGGGGGGGAAATCTAATGCCGGAAACGCATACCCCATGCAGGTTATGCATACCGTTTTCGACCGACGAGGTAGGTTTGCAAGTCATTGATTTATAACGTTCGGAATCCCGAACAAGACGAGACAGCCATATTCAGGCGGAACTGGCACTCTCAAAAGAAGCGACAAATATGTCGTGTTCGACAATCCGAATGGCCGAAATGCCACTTGTGAGGGAGTCGATGCGGAGGGAAAAAATTTGATGTACGGTCGAGACAAAATGTGTCTCGGGGAAGAAAACGCGCAAGGAAAGAGGCGTTTCCTACGTGGCTCCTCGGAAGTCAGGTCGGCTTGGGTATCCCAGCGATACCGCCGACCTGAAGCTTCCGATTCCGCCGTTCCTGACCCGGCCCAACGCTGGAGGCACTCCCTGTACCCCTAGGCCACTCCGATCATGTCTCAACCAGAACAGCCCGGCCCCTTGGTCATGTGCAACCCCTCCTCGGGGCGGCGCATCATAGAAGGCTGAACGCTACAAAGGTTCAGCTTCTATTTCGTGTCAGTGGGTGACCACTCACCAGCACTGGCAACCACGGCTCAGTACCAATTCGGGTCACGCTTGAGCTGCTCCTGCAGCATCGTCTTCATGCCGTCATCCGGCTTGCCCAGCCAGCGGTACTGCGCATGTCGGGTTGGCGACTTGTCCTTGGGCAAGCCTTCAGGCACCTCCACGAGCATGCCGTAGGCATCATCCTTGTCCCAGCTGAACGCAACGATCAGGCGCTTGTAGGTGCACTTGTCCTGGGCCTCGCACAGGGGGCCGACCAAGTACTTGTCGCCATCTTCCGTAACAGCAGACATTTGCTGCTCCGAGCTGCCGGTGAGGTTGACCACCCAATCGGGCAGGCGCTCCTCGCCTTTGATCGTGTCCTGCCAGGTTTCCCGATATTCCGGGTCCGAACCCAGCAGCTGGTTGGCACGGACCTGGCCATCATTGGCAGCCAGTGCCGCTGCACTGCTACCCATCAGCAGGGCAGCAGCCAGGGCAGTGTGTAGCTTCCTGCTCATTGTCAACCTCGACCGCGTCCAAAGAAGAAGGAGGCTACAAACAGGACCAGGAAGACAATGAACAGGATCTTCGCAATACCTGTAGCAGCGCCGGCGATACCACCGAAGCCCAGAACGGCAGCGACAATGGCGATGATGAGGAAAGTGATAGCCCAGCTCAGCATGGTGTTTCTCCTTTCTTTTTCAGAACTTCAAACGGTCCGCCTTAGAACACCCAGCGGTCTTGAGGCACGACATGTTCCAGAGTGGCCGGCGACGCCGCCTTGCCCTGGGAGGGCAACGGGTCCGCCGCCTTGACGAAACTGTTGGCCCGGGTCGACTGGATCTGGCTCAGCAGCGCGGTCTGTGCAGCCACCTGGTCGGCCAGACGCGCTGTTTGCCAGCTGTAGTAGAAGAGGCCGGCAGCCAAGGTCAAAACCAGTGCGATCCCTACCGACACCAGGTGGCGCAGTGACAGGGTGGCGACTTGCGAGTGGTTGACGGACTGGCGATTCATGCCGGCTCCTCCTGCTGTAATTTTTGTTCAAACCTGAACAGGTAATTGCAGCCTGCATGCCAGCCTCATAAATAAATAAAAATCCTTTAAAAACAATAACTTAACTATTTAGCCGCGGGCGTGTCAGGACGTATCCTGCACGATGGCCATGCTGGGGTCGTGCGAATTGCACGATCAGCCTTCAACCTTGGTCGCGACCTTCAGCAGATCGGCATCCACCCCCCGCACGCCAATGATCTGCCGGGCTATTTCCACGGCAATGGTTTTTTGCTCCGCACTGACCACTTCGCCGGACAACCGCACCATGCCCTCTTCACTGGCCACTTTAAGGTTCAGCCCATCGAGGTTGCGGCTGTAGCGGTAGCTACTCTGGATCTTGTCGATGATCCAGGGGTCGCTTGGCTGCGGGCCGCTTGGTGTTCCCACAGCGGTTTCCCGCGCTTTGGCCATGGCAGCGCTGTCGAGGCTGACAAGATTGTTCACCAGGTGCACGCCATCGGTTGTGCGCGCCACCACGCCCGCCAGCTCCTTGGCCTCGGCGCTGTCGACTTTACCCCGCAAGGTCACCACGCCCTCGCTGCTTTGCACTTCGATTGCAGCCTTTTCGGTGGTGCGGCTCCACAGCAACCGCGCACGGATCACCGCTGCCAGGGTGGCGTCCTCCAGGCGCTGGGCATAGGCCCGTAGCTCGAGCGGGCGCTCGACCAGTTCAGCGTTGACCTGCAGCTGGTTATCGACCTGCTCGACACCTCGGGTAGCCAAGGCCACGTCTTCGGCCAACCGGCGCTCCACCTCGTTTTCTACCTCGCCGGAAAGCCGCGCCTGTTTGCCGTCTACCTCGACTTTGATACGGAACGAGTTGAGCATGCGGTTCAGCGACAACGCCGTTTGCAGCGCCCCTTCAAGCCGGGCGTCATGCACGGGGTCCGCGAGAGCGGGGGTGAACACGGGAAGCAAAGCGGCTGCTAACACAGCGCTGCGTAGGGCAAAGGTCATGGCGTTACCTCCTTCTGTAGGCAAAAGCTGAAAATCATCGCAACCAATGTGCCACCCTATGCCTCTAAGCAAAGCACCGGGAAATGGGGCCTGAAGGCGTCGTTTAGCCATTGGCTAGCATGCAAAGGACAGAATCCTTCAGAATTGACCATGCAACTTGCCCGATTTTTCCCACACTAAATAAAGATCTACCCTTAAGGAGCGCAGGAAATGGAATCAGCCCAGGACAACCAAGGCCGCATTCTGCTGGTGGATGACGAGTCCGCGATCCTGCGCACTTTCCGCTATTGCCTGGAGGACGAGGGCTACAGCGTGGCCACCGCCAATAGCGCCGCCCAGGCAGAGAGCCTGCTGCAGCGCCAGGTGTTCGACCTGTGCTTCCTGGATTTGCGCCTGGGTGAGGACAACGGGCTTGATGTACTGGCGCAGATGCGCATTCAGGCGCCCTGGATGCGCGTGGTGATCGTTACCGCGCACTCGGCAATCGACACGGCAGTGGACGCCATCCAGGCGGGTGCCGCCGACTATCTGGTCAAGCCCTGCAGCCCAGACCAACTGCGCCTGGCCACCGCCAAGCAACTGGAAGTGCGGCAACTCTCGGCTCGCCTCGAAGCGCTGGAAGGTGAAGTGCGCAAACCCAAGGACGGCCTCGACTCACACAGCCCGGCGATGATGGCCGTGCTGGAGACCGCCCGCCAGGTCGCGACCACTGACGCCAACATCCTCATCCTCGGCGAGTCCGGCACCGGTAAAGGCGAGCTGGCCCGCGCCATTCATGGCTGGAGCAAGCGTGCACGCAAAGCCTGTGTGACCATCAACTGCCCGTCGCTGAATGCGGAGCTGATGGAGAGCGAGCTGTTCGGCCATACCCGCGGCGCCTTCACCGGCGCCAGTGAAAGCACGCTTGGGCGGGTGAGCCAGGCTGACGGCGGCACGCTGTTCCTCGACGAGATCGGCGACTTCCCACTGACCTTGCAGCCCAAGCTGCTGCGTTTTATTCAGGACAAGGAATACGAGCGCGTGGGTGACCCGGTTACCCGCCGGGCGGACGTGCGCATCCTGGCTGCCACCAACCTCAACCTAGAAGAGATGGTGCGCGAAAGCCGCTTCCGCGAAGACCTGCTCTACCGCCTGAACGTCATCACCCTGCACCTGCCGCCCCTGCGCGAGCGCAGCGAGGACATTCTGACCCTCGCCGACCGCTTCCTCGCCCGCTTCGTCAAGGAGTACTCGCGGCCAGCACGCGGCTTCAGTGAAGAAGCCCGCGCGGCGCTGCTCAACTACCGCTGGCCCGGCAACATTCGCGAATTGCGCAACGTAGTGGAAAGAGCCAGCATCATATGCCCGCAAGAGCGGGTAGAAATCAGCCACCTGGGCATGGGTGAGCAGCCGGCTGGCAACGCCCCACGCGTTGGCGCCGCGCTTAGCCTCGACGAGTTGGAGCGTGCGCACATCGGTGCCGTACTGGCCGCCAGCGACACCCTGGACCAGGCCGCGAAGACCTTGGGCATCGACGCCTCCACCCTGTACCGCAAACGCAAGCAATACAACTTATGAAATGGCCACCCATGAAGCTGCGCACGCGGCTTTTCCTCAGTATCTCGGCACTGGTCACCGTGGCGCTGCTCGGTCTGCTGCTGGGCTTGGTCAGTGTTCTGCAGATGGCCACGATGCAACAGCAACTGGTGCGCGACACCACCCACTCATTGGAGGTGGGGCTCAAGCTGCGGCAGAACCTTGGCGAGCAGTTGAACCTGATTCTGGATGACGACACCGCCCCGGAAAACCTGCGATCGCTGCAGGACAACTTCCAGTCCCTTCTGGCCAAGGGGCTGGAGCAAGGCGGCGAGCGCACCGGTTTCAGCAAAGCCAACAGCAACTATCAGGCCTTCCTCCAGGCTTACCGCGACAGCCCGGCCCCTGCCCGCAGCATGGGTGTGGACCAGCCGCTGGGCGCCGCATTCAATCAGGTCCGCACCGACCTGATCGACTCCCACAGGCAGGCCCTGGACCTGATTACCCGCAGCGAGGAGCGCAGCCGTGACCGCGCCTTGCTGGTCAGCGGTGTGCTGGGCTTGATGGGCCTGGTGGTGCTGGTACTCGGCTTTATCAGTGCGCACAACATCGCCCGGCGCTTCGGCCAGCCGATCGAGGCGCTGGCCACGGCAGCCGACCAGTTGGGCAAGGGCAATTTCGACGTCACCCTGCCAGTCACCCAGGCGGCCGAACTCAACCAGCTCACCCGCCGCTTCGGCTTGATGGCCGATGCCTTGCGCAAGCACCAGGCGACCAACGTCGACGAGCTGCTGGCCGGCCAGCAACGCTTGCAGGCGGTGCTGGACAGCATCGACGATGGCCTGTTGATCATCGACCGCCAGGGCCGGCTGGAACACCTCAACCCGGTAGCCCAGCGCCAGCTGGGCTGGAATGACAGCCGGGTAGGCAGCAGCCTTGCCGAAGCGTTGCAACGGCCAGAGCTGGAACAGCAGCTGCGCCAAGTGCTGCGGGGCGGCAGCCTGGACCGGCCACCAGACGACCTGAACATGGAGGTGGATGAAGAATCGCGCCTGCTTACCTACAGCCTGACCCCGGTCAGCCACCCGCAGGGGCCGATTCTTGGCGCAGTGATGGTGCTGCACGACGTAACCGAGCAGCGCGCCTTCGAACGTGTGCGCAGTGAATTCGTGCTGCGCGCCTCCCATGAGTTGCGTACGCCCGTTACCGGCATGCACATGGCCTTCGGCCTGTTGCGCGAGCGCGTCAAGTTCCCGCCAGAAGCGCGGGAGAATGACTTGCTGGAAACCATCGGCGAAGAAATGCAGCGCCTTACCCAGCTGATCAACGACCTGCTTAACTTCTCGCGCTATCAAAGCGGGCTACAGAAACTGGAGCTGGCTCCCTGTGCCATCGACGAACTGGTGGAGCGGGCACGACTGCGGGTTGCCGACCAGGCTGCGCACAAGCAGATCGAGTTGGTGAGCGACCTGGAGCAGCCACTGCCGCGCATCCAGGCCGACCCCGCGCAACTCGATCGGGTGCTGGACAACCTGCTGCACAACGCCATCCGCCATACCCCCAAGGGCGGGCGCATCCGCTTGCACGCCCGCCGCCATGCGGAGCGGGTGATCATCAGTGTCGAGGATAACGGCGAAGGCATCGCCTACGGCCAGCAAGGGCGCATTTTCGAGCCCTTCGTGCAGGTTGGCCGCAAAAAAGGTGGGGCGGGGCTGGGCTTGGCGCTGTGCAAGGAGATCGTGCAACTTCATGGCGGGCGCATGGGCGTGTTTTCGCGGCCGGGGCAGGGCACGCAGTTCTATATGGCATTGCCAGTCTGACGCACGCCTACACCCTACGCGGGTCGTCGCGGCTGATGCCCGCGTGTGACCATCTGGGCAAACTGCCTGGCCGTCAACGGCCGGGCAAATAGCCAGCCCTGGCCGTAGTTGACCCCTTCACCGCGCAACAGCGCCGCTTGGTCCTCACTCTCGATACCTTCGGCAATCACCCGCAGGTGGAGGTCGTGGGCCATGCGAATGATGTGTGGGGCAACGCCACTGCTGGCGGCATCATGGCCAAGAGCGTCTATGAACGCCTTGTCGATCTTCAGGCAGTCCACCGGCAACGTCTGCAGGTAAGCCAGGCTGCAATAGCCAGTACCAAAATCGTCGATCAGCACCTGATGCCCTGCGGCGCGCAGTGCCTGCAGATTTTCGCGGGCCACTACCACGTCGATCAAACCCCGCTCGGTCACCTCGAAGGCAATCTGGCTGGGCGCCACCCGGTGCAACGCCAGCAAGCGCGCCGATACTCGGCCGATGCGCGGCTCCATCACATCGCAAGCCGCCAGGTTGATCGAGATATAAAGGTTGGGGTGCGAACGCAGCAACGGCCCAAGTTGTTCAAGCACACGTTGCAGCACGAAGTCCGTGATCTGGCGGATCTGCCCGGTGTCTTCCGCCAGCGGTATGAACAGGTCGGGGCTGGTCAAGGTACCGTCCGGGCGGCGCCAGCGCACCAGCGCCTCGGCGCCCACGCAACGCCGGCTGCCAAGCTCGATGATCGGTTGGTAGAGCACCTGCAGCTCGCCACGGCGCAGCGCACCCTGCAGCTCTGAGCTCATCGAGCGCCGCTGCAAGATCAGCTGCAACACCAGCCAGCCGATGAAGCAGGCGGCCAATACGCTACCCGGGAACAACAGCCAGAGCATGCCGTTCATGCGCAGGGGCAAGCTGACACGCGGGGCGATCAGCACCAGTTGGTAGTCAGGCGACTTGGTTGGCATGCGGTAGATCAGGCGGTCACTGAGTTCGAGCAGCGACTTGTGGCTATTCGACCAGGCCGAGGGCGGCGGCCATACCGGTGGCGGGCCCAGGACCGGAATGGCGCGGGCACCGTTGTCGAGTACTACCACCAGGCTGCCACCCGGTGGCAGGTCGACCACATCGGTCAGGTGCCCACGTGAGGTCGAGACCAGGAACCTGCCCCGGCCGAGCATCAGCGCGGCGAGGTTCTCGTTCGGCTCGGTGGTGGTGTTGAGCCAGTAGCTGTAGACCGGCCCCTTGATGTCCGGCGGCCGCAAGGGCACGAACGCGCGCTCGTTACCCCGGTTCGAGCAGGCGACATTGCCGTCCACGTAGGCCGCTTCGTAAATGAAGCGCGAACTCAAGCCCACCTGCTGCAAGGCCGCCAACATGGCCGGGCTGCATCCACGCAGCGGCTGTGCCTGCAACAGGTCGACACCCTCGCGCAGCTGGCCGAATACCTGCTCCAGGCGCTCGAGAAAACGCTCGCCCTGGGCGTTCATCTGCTCGGTTTCGCTCTGTTTCAGCTGCTGCAGGGCGATGCCGATGCTGGCAGAAAGCAACAGGGCGGCGCTGGCCAGTGCTGCCAGCGTGGCGAGCATCCAGGGACGGTAGAAAATTTGACGCAGCAAGCCAATGGCAGACGACATGGACGGCATCCAGTTGATAACTAAGGTATAGCAACTGAATCAATAATCACCTGCGCCGTTTAGCGCTTCGCTTGCCCATGCCAGGCCCCGGCCAGCACGGGCAACGCCCCTGTCACCGCGCGCGGCCTGGTGACAGTCAACGGGTCCGGTTGAGCACCTGCAGCATGGCCGCCGTCTGCGCATCGGGCATGCCGTCGAAACGTTGCGGGCGGAAGCGCATCTGGAAGGCAGCGATGACATGCCGGGTGGCTACATCGAGCACGCCTGTTTGCTCGATCTGATAACCAAACCGCGCCAGCTCCTGCTGATACCAGCCAACGCTGGGCGGGTTGACGTTGAAGTATGCTTGTTGCTGCGCCACGGCGTTGGCATCTGGCCAGACCCCCAACCCAGCATCGGCCAGGCGTTTCCACGGGAACAAAGGGCCCGGGTCAAGCTTGCGCAATGGGGCGATATCGCTGTGGCCAATGATATGCCGGGGCTCGATATTGTTACGTTTGACGATGTCCTTGAGCAACGCGATCAGCGCCTGGATCTGCGCCTCGCTATAGGGGTACCAGACCCGCCCGTTGGGTGTATCGGCAAAGCCTGGGTTGACGATTTCGATGCCGATGGACGACGAATTCAGCCATGTGCGCCCCTGCCACTGGCTGTCACCGGCATGCCAGGCGCGACGGCTCTCGTCCACCAACTGGTACACCGTCGCCGGGCCATCACCAATCAGGTAATGGCTACTGACCTCACCGTGGGTGAGCAATGCCAGCGAGCGTTCCAGCGAGGCATTGGTGTAATGCAAAACAACGAACTGGATACGGTTGTCCTGGTTCGCCGAAGGGTGGCTGCGGTCGATGCGCAGGCCCGTGGAGCAACCTGCGACGGTGAACAGCAGAAAGGTGATCAGGGTTTTTTTCAGC
The DNA here is from genome assembly GCF_003205245.1 of Pseudomonas sp. MB-090624. Lineage (NCBI taxonomy): Bacteria > Pseudomonadati > Pseudomonadota > Gammaproteobacteria > Pseudomonadales > Pseudomonadaceae > Pseudomonas > Pseudomonas sp. MB-090624. The sequence goes on from NZ_QJRK01000035.1 coordinate 34,960, forward strand.
GTGGAAAGCACGTCGGAGGCCTCGGCGTAAGAGCGCTACAGTATAACGTGCTCGCCAGCAGCAATGTTTGCCGCGAGTCAGTGGCTGCCCATCAGTTTTGTTCCACGCGATTGCGCCCGAGTTCCTTGGCCCGGTACAACGCGGTGTCGGCGCGCTTGAGCACCTGGTCTGCGCGCTCGCCAGCGCGGAACGCCGCCAACCCGATGGAGGTGGTGATCACCACCCGTTCACCCTTGAAGTGGAACGGGCAGGCTTCGATGGTCGCCCGCAGCAGTTCAGCGGCTTGCGCAGCCGCCGGCGGGGCCGTCTGCGGCAGCAACAGGACAAACTCTTCGCCGCCGAACCGGGCTATGAAGTCACGGCCGCGCAAGCACTTGCGCAACTGGTCGGCAACGATCTTCAGCACTTTGTCCCCGGCCAGGTGCCCATAGCTGTCATTGATGCGCTTGAAATGGTCCAGGTCGAGGATCGCCATTGCCAGATGGCCGCCCTGGGCCTGCCATTCGAGCATTTCCCGGTCCACCCGCTCACTCCAGGCCGCCCGGTTGGGCAGACCGGTGAGCGGGTCGAGCAGGGCCTTTTGCCGCTGCTCTTCCAGGTGTTCACGGTAACCGAGTGCCTCGTGCTCCATGCTTGCCACACGCTCCGACAACCCCTGCAGGCGGTTGGCCAGTTCCTGCTCGCGGCGATCACGCTGGTGCTTGTGCTCGTCCATGGTCACCAACAAGCCTTCCAGGCGGTTCTCCAGGATGTGCTTGAGGCTGTCGACATCGGCGGCACCTTGCACGCTGCTCTGCAACCCGTCTACGTGCTCGCGCAATTGGGTGTCCAGCGCGCGGGCGGCACTGCTGTTGTCGGCATGGCCGGCGCTGGCTTCATGCAGATGGCTCTGGAACCCTTCCAGGCGCTCGTTGAGCTGCTGCAAGTAGGTTTCAAATTCATGCTGCCCACTGTCGGTGATCGCCAGCATCAGCACTGCAAGGTCGTCCAGTACCGGGATCAGCTCATACCAGTTCAGGCCGCGGGCCACCCGCGCACGCATTTCCAAAGCCTGGGCCTTGTGCCGCTCGGGCAGGCTGAGGTCGTCGAGCAGGCCAAGCAAGGTTTGCTCGATGTGTGCAGCGACCTGACTGTACGGCGGTTCCACCGCATCGGGGAGGGCATAAGGGCCGTCTTCGCCGAACGTTGGTTCAAGCTCCGCTAAGGGTGCAGGCGCCGGCAGCGGCTGACTGACCCCGTGTTCGGCGGCCGGCCCTTCACCTGGCTGCGGCACTGGCGATGCGGGTACTTCGGCCGCTTCGATCAGCGCCGGGCCAGCTGCATCTGGCGCTGGCTCTGGCTCGGGCGCTGCGGGCAGCTCGGCGGGCGGTGCAGCAGGGGCTGGCAACGGTTGCAACGCATCGATATCAACATGCGGGTCGGCGTCGGGGCTGGGTGGCGCTGCGTGCGGTGGAGCCTGGGCACCCGGCACCGCTTCGGGCACAAGCGCCGGCTCCGCTTGGGCATCGTCATCGCGGCTGCCGAACAACCGCTGCAGAAAACCAGGGCGGGTTTCTTCACCCGGCTTGCCCAAGGCGGCCAGCGCACGCCCCTGCAAACCGCTCAGCTCACCCAGCAATGGCGGCAGGTCGCGTGACTGGGTAACGCCCCCATCGAGCTTCTTCGCCAGCTTTTTCAGCGGCCGGGCAATATCACCAGGCAGCGGCAGGTTCTGTAATTGGCCCACCAGTGCAGCCAAGGCATCGCCAACCTGGTTCATGCGGTTTTCGCGGCGCTGTTCCGAATCCAGCACCGCCTTCTCCAGGCGCGGAATCAGCCCGGCAAGGCCAGCATCCATGTTGTCGCTGCGAATGACCTCGCGCATTTCTTTCATGCACGCGTCGACCACCTTGTCACTGCCTTCGGCAGCCAGGGTACTGCGCACCAGGCCACGGCGCAGCAAGTCGAGACGGGCGTCCCAACGACGTTCGAGCTTTTCTTGCTGCTCGATGGCTTTGAGGTATTTTTCTTTCCAGCGCTCGGCTTCTTCGGTCATGCCTGGATCCGCGACGGGTGATACATCTGGGGCTGTCTGATTACACGCTGTCGGCGCGCACGCCCAACACTTGAGGGCGTGCGACGCCTTGGCTGATTCAGCTCAAGGCCGGCAGCGTATCCACAGTCAATGCATCAGGCAATCGGATCTCTACCGCCACCGGAAGGTGGTCGGAAATAGGCTGGGCCAACACCTCGACACGCTCCAGTGTAAGGCTGGAACTGAGCAGAATGTGGTCCAGGCACCGCTGGGGTCGCCAACTGGGGAAGGTAGCTTCGACCTGCGGGGCCACCAGGCCCAGGTCACGCAGGGGTGAGTGCTCGAGCAGGTCGGTGGCATGGGTGTTCATGTCGCCCATCAGCACCTGGTGGCGGTAGCCGCCAATCAGCTCGCGGATATAGCCCAACTGCAGGGCGCGGGTCTTGGCGCCGAGGGCCAGGTGCATCATCACCACGATCAGCGCATCCTCGCCTTCGCCGAACCGCACCAGAATTGCCCCGCGCCCGGCGGGGCCCGGTAACGGGTGGTCTTCGAGCAATTGCGGCTTCAGGCGGCTGAGCACGCCGTTACTGTGCTGGGCAAAACGCCCAAGGTTGCGGTTGAGCTGTTGGTACCAGTAGGGGAAGGCACCCAGCTGGGCCAGATGTTCGACCTGGTTCACGAACCCGGAACGCAGGCTGCCACCATCGGCCTCCTGCAGGGCCACCAGGTCGAAGTCGCTCAACAGCTTGCCGATCTTCTGCAAGTTGCCGGCGCGCCCGTTATGCGGCAGCAGGTGCTGCCAGCTACGGGTCAGGTAATGCCGATAGCGTTCGGTGCTGATGCCGACCTGAATGTTGAAGCTGAGCAGCCGCAGGCGACCATCGTCCGGCAGGCCGGGTGCCTGCAGGTGATGCTCGTTGACCTGCGGCTGGTGCAGGCCAATGCCACGCGTAGCTCTGAAGCGGGGCATGGGATACGCCGCTTACTTAGCGGCGCGCTCCTTGGCGATCAGTTGGTCGGCGACATTCAGCACGCCTTCGGGCCCACCTGCGGTACCCAAGTCGAAGCGGTACTTACCGTTGACGACCATGCTCGGTACCCCAGTGATTTCGTACTTCTTCGCCAGTTCCTTGTCCTTGTTGAACTGGCCCTTGACGGCGAAAGAGTCGAAGGTGGACAGGAACTTGTCCTTGTCCACGCCCTGGGTGGCGAGGAAGTCGGCCATGTCTTTCTTGTCGGTCAGGCGCATGTGCTGGTTCTGGATAGCGTCGAACACCGCTGCGTGCACTTTCTGCTCAACGCCCATGGCTTCGAGGGTCAGGAACATCTGGCCGTGGGCATCCCATGGGCCACCGAACAGGGCGGGTACGCGCTTGAAGTTGACATCCTTGGGCAGTTTTTCGACCCAGGGGTTGAGCGTCGGCTCGAAATGGTAGCAGTGAGGGCAGCCGTACCAGAACAGCTCAACCACTTCGATCTTGCCAGGCTCGGAAACCGGAACAGGGTTGCTCAGCTCGATATATTCCTTGCCGGCAGTGGCGGGCTCTGCGGCCTGCACCGCTGTCATACCGAATACGCTGGCGGCGACCAGCGCAGCGCTGAGAATCAGTTTACGCATGCTTTACTCCTGAGCAATCATGGGTCGCCACTACGCGACCTGCCTTGAGACAGGCCGGGAAGGGCTTGAGTTCTGTAGTGTACCGGCTACGCACTGAAAAAAGGGTAGCCCAGCCACCCTTTCATCATTGGCCTGCAACATTAACTGAAAGTTAATGCGAAGCCCCTGAAGGCATGTGCAGCACCTGCAGGACCGCGCCGCCAGTCAGTGCAGGCCCTGGATATAGCTGGCCAATGCCTCGATATCGTGGTTGCTCAGCTTGCCGGCAATGGTGCGCATGGTCATGGCATCGCCGTCGTTGGTGCGGTTGCCTTCACGGAAGTCGGTCAACTGCTTGGTCACGTACTGGGCATGCTGCCCACTCAAGTGCGGGAAACCGGCCAGGGCGATACCCGCGCCATTGGGCGAGTGGCAGCCGGTGCAGGCGGGCATGCCTTTTTCCAGGTCGCCGCCGTTGAACAGCGCGCGGCCGCGCTCGACCAGTTTGGGGTCGGCAGCCCCCACGCTGCCTTTCTGGCTGGCGAAGTAGGCGGCGATATCGGCCAGGTCCTGGTCATTGAAAGCAGCCAGCATGCCGGTCATTTCCAGCACGGTACGTTTGCCCGACTTGATGTCGTGCAGTTGTTTTTCCAGGTAGCGCTGGCCCTGGCCAGCCAGTTTCGGGAAGTTGGGTGCCAGGCTGTTGCCGTCGGGGTTGTGGCAGGCGCCACAGACGGCCGTCTTGGCCTGGCCGGCAGCGGCATCGCCTTTGATAGGTTGCGCAGCAGTGGCCGCACCTGCGACACCCAGGGTCAACAGCAGACTCACGACTAGTTTGTTCATCAGCTAATCCAACACGGCTAAGGGTGAAATGTTATGTATCGGGACTGCCACTCATCCAAAGGATGACCAAACGGTAGTCCTCGGCACTGCAGTCCATGCACAATCCACGCGGCGGCATAGCCTTGAAACCCTGGGTCACATGCCGGACGAGTACATCCATACCTTGCGCCAGCCTTGGCTCCCAGGCTGCCCGGTCACCCTGCCTGGGTGCCTGGGGCAATTGCCCGGTGTGGCAAGCCGCACACGTGCGGTTGTACAACACCTCGGCATCCTGTGTAGCCTGTGCGCTGAAATACGGCAGGAACATACCGACAGCTAGCAGCCATTTCGCCAGGCGAAACGACCTGACAGGGTTGGGGGACGCGCTGCGTTCTGATGCGCAAGCTATAGTTCGGCACCCCATGCCCGTTCCCCTTCGCTGGGAGAATGGGCACACAAAAACTGGGGCATTATATACTTCTGTCAGCCAAACGGAAACGACACCGCTTGCCGGCCTAGGCTTTGGCAACACCCACATCGGATATCCCATGCAAGTCAAGAACCCCATCCTCGGCCTCTGCCAGAAAGCCAAATTCGCCCTCAGCGCAGCCAAGGTCGAACAATGCCCGGACGATCAGGGCTACGAGGTGGCCTTTGCGGGCCGTTCCAACGCCGGCAAATCCAGCGCCCTCAACACCCTGACTCACGCCAGCCTGGCGCGCACCTCGAAAACCCCCGGGCGCACCCAGCTGTTGAATTTCTTCAGTCTGGACGATGAACGGCGTTTGGTCGACCTGCCAGGTTACGGTTATGCCAAGGTGCCGATTCCGCTCAAGCAGCACTGGCAGAAGCACCTGGAAGCTTATCTGGGCAGCCGTGAGTGCCTGCGCGGCATCATCCTGATGATGGACGTGCGCCACCCCATGACCGATTTCGACAAGATGATGCTCGACTGGGCCAAGGCCAGCGGCATGCCGATGCACATTCTGTTGACCAAGGCCGACAAGCTGACCCACGGCGCGGGCAAGAACACCTTGTTGAAGGTGCAATCGGAAATTCGCAAGGGCTGGGGCGACGGTGTCACCATCCAGCTGTTCTCGGCGCCCAAGCGCCTGGGCGTGGAAGAGGCCTATCGGGTGCTGGCGGGCTGGATGGAGCTGGAAGACAAGCCAGTGGCCTGAAGCCTGCAGCGCGGAGCATGGCCTGGGCTTCGCCCAAGCTCAGGCCAAATTGCGGGCAAAAAAAACCCCGGACTTCGTATGGGGAGGGGGAAGTTCGGGGTCCAAGTCCGGACCGCTAGGGCGGGGTCCAGATATCTGCCAACACTTAACACAACATAGGAGCATCGAAAGGCTTCACCAGCCATTCAGTTACTCTGAGTTCCGCTTCACTGGTTTAGTTCCGAAGCCCTGAAAACTATTTGCGATAGTTTCATGAAAGCCCAGCCCCGCGCGCGCCAGCGCTGCCAGGATCCGCGTCACCACGTCGCAGATCCTACACAGCTTTTCCGGTTCAATCAGTGAGCTTCGTCCCAGTTCGCACCAATTCCTGCTTCTACCAGCAGCGGCACATCCAGCTGCGCCGCCTTGCTCATGTGCTGGCGAATTTCATCTTTGACCTGTTCAACCAGGTCCTCGCGCACCTCAAGCACCAGTTCGTCGTGAACCTGCAGGATCACCCGCGCGTCCAGGCCGCTCTCGCTCAGCCAGTTATCCACGTTGACCATGGCGCGCTTGATGATGTCGGCGGCGGTCCCCTGCATGGGCGCGTTGATGGCGGTACGCTCGGCGCCCTTGCGCAGGGCCGGGTTCTTGGCGTTGATGTCTGGCAGGTAGAGGCGGCGGCCAAACAGGGTTTCGACGAAACCTTGCTCGGCAGCCTGGGTACGGGTGCGCTCCATGTAGGCCAGCACCCCGGGGTAGCGGGCGAAGTAGCGGTCGATATAGTCCTGCGACTGCTTGCGGTCGACGCCGATCTGCTTGGCCAGGCCAAATGCGCTCATGCCGTAGATCAGGCCGAAGTTGATGGCCTTGGCTTTGCGACGCTGATCGACGGTGACGTTTTCCAGGGCTACACCAAAGACCTCCGCCGCCGTGGCACGGTGCACGTCCAGGTCATTGCGGAAGGCGTGCAGCAAGCCTTCGTCCTTGGCCAGGTGGGCCATGATGCGCAACTCGATCTGCGAGTAGTCGGCCGCCAGCAGCTTGTAGCCTGGGCTGGCGATGAACGCCTGGCGGATTCGGCGGCCCTCGGCGGTACGGATCGGAATGTTCTGCAGGTTCGGGTCGCTGGACGACAGCCGGCCAGTCGCCGCCACCGCTTGCTGGTAAGAGGTGTGAATACGCCCGGTACGCGGGTTGATCTGCCCCGGCAGCTTGTCGGTGTAAGTGCTCTTGAGCTTGCTCAGGCTGCGATACTGCATCAGTACTTCGGGCAGTGGGTAACCCAGCTCCGCAAGCTCGTCGAGCACCGCTTCGGCGGTAGACGGCTGGCCTTTGGCGGTCTTGCTCAGCACCGGCATGCCCAGCTTGTCGTACAGGATCGCCCCCAGTTGCTTGGGCGAGCCCAGGTTGAACTCCTCGCCCGCCAGCTCGTAGGCGCGCCGTTCCAGTTCGGCCATTTTCTCACCCAGCTCACCGCTCTGGACGTGCAGCAGGGCTGCATCGACCAGTGCGCCCTGGCGTTCGATCTTGGCCAGTACCGGCACCAGCGGCATCTCGATGTCCATCAGCACCGGCTCCAGGCTTGGGGTCTGGGCCAGGCGGGCCTGCAACGCATGGTGCAGGCGCAGGGTGATGTCGGCGTCTTCGGCAGCGTAGGGGCCCGCCTTGTCCAGGTCGATCTGGTTGAACGTCAGCTGCTTGGCGCCCTTGCCGGCGATATCCTCGAAGGCGATGGTAGTGTGGTCCAGATACTTTTGCGCCAGGCTGTCCATGTCATGCCGGGTGGCCGTGGAGTTCAGCACGTAGGACTCGAGCATGGTGTCATAGGCAACACCACGCATCGCGATGGCGGGCGAGCCGTTGGCGAGGATGTTGATATCGTATTTGGCGTTCTGCCCGACCTTGGCCTTGGCCGGGTCTTCCAGCAGGGGCTTCAAGGCCAGCAGCACGGCGTCGCGGTCCAGCTGGGCCGGCGCGCCCTCGTAGTCGTGGGCCAGCGGAACGTAGGCCGCTTCATGGGGCGCCACCGCGAACGACAGGCCGACCAATTGGGCCTTCTGGGCGTCCAGGCCGGTGGTTTCGGTGTCGAACGCGAACAGCGGCGCCTGGCGCAGCTTCTCCAGCCAGGCATCGAAGCGTGCCTGGTCGAGGATGGTTTCGTACTTCGGCTCGACCTTGGCCACCGGCTCCGCGACCGGCGCAACGTCATCACCCACCCTGGCAGCCTCCCGCTGCACGTCGGCAACCCAGCTCTTGAACTCCATCTCGGTGTACAGCGCCAGCAGCGCATCGCGGTCAGGCTCGCCGCATACCAGCGCCTCGACCTCGACGTCCAGCGGCACGTCGACCTTGATGGTAGCCAGCTCATACGACAGGAAGGCCGCGTCGCGGTGCTCTTCCAGCTTGGCCGGCAGGGTCTTGGCACCGCGAATGGCCAGTGCCGGCACCTTGTCGAGGTTGGCGTACAGGTCGCTGAGGCCGCCACCAATACCGGTCAGCAGGCCCACGGCGGTTTTCTCGCCCACACCGGGCACCCCGGGGATGTTGTCGACCTTGTCGCCCATCAGGGCCAGGAAGTCGATGATGTGCTCCGGGCCGACGCCAAACTTCTCATGCACGCCCGCCACGTCCAGCACGCTACCGGTCATGGTGTTGACCAAGGTAATGTGGCCATCCACCAGCTGCGCCATGTCCTTGTCACCGGTCGAGATGATGACCGGGCGGCCCAACGCGGCGCTGCTGCGCGCCAAGGTGCCGATCACGTCGTCGGCCTCGACCCCTTCGACGCACAACAGCGGGTAGCCAAGGGCCTTGACGCTGGCGTGCAGCGGCTCGATCTGCACCCGCAGGTCGTCGGGCATGCTCGGCCGGTTGGCCTTGTATTCGGCGAACATTGCGTCACGGAACGTGCCACCCTTGGCGTCGAACACCACGGCAAAGAGGCTGTCGGGGTATTGCTTGCGCAGGCTCTTGAGCATGTTCAGCACACCCTTCACCGCACCGGTCGGCATGCCCTTGGACGTGGTCAGCGGCGGCAGCGCGTGAAAGGCGCGGTACAGGTAGGAGGAACCGTCCACCAGGACGAGGGGCGCTTGGCTCATGAGCAGAATCAACCTTTTCGACGGGTCCGGCGCTAGAATAGCCAGAATCATTGACGACAAAGGGACTAGGTTATCATGCGTACACTCAATCGCCTGTTACTGCTCGGCCTGTTGGCAACCACGCCGGTCGTCACCCTGGCGGCGGAAGACGCCCCCTCGGCCGATCCCGAGGTGACCATTCGCACGGAAGGCGACAAGACCATCCAGGAATACCGGCAGAACGGCTTCCTGTATGCGATCAAGATCACACCGAAAAACGGCAAGCCTTATTTCCTGGTACGCGCCGATGGCACCGATGCCAACTTCATTCGATCCGACCAGCCGGACATGCTGATTCCGTCCTGGAAGATCTTCGAGTGGTAATCTGACGCGCACCGTTCACATCAACCCGGCACTTCCCGGCGGAAGTGCCCGTATGGGCAATTTTTCATCATGTCAGTCTTCACCCCCGTGACCCGGCCTGAGCTGGAAACCTTTCTGGCACCGTACGCGCTGGGCCGCCTGCTCGACTTCCAGGGCATAGCCGCCGGCACCGAGAACAGCAATTTCTTCGTCAGCCTCGAACAGGGGGAGTTCGTGCTGACGTTGATCGAACGCGGGCCCAGCGAGGACATGCCGTTCTTCATCGAGCTGCTCGACACCCTGCACGCAGCCGACATGCCGGTGCCCTATGCCGTTCGTGACCGCGACGGCAACGGCCTGCGCGAGCTGTGCGGCAAGCCTGCACTGCTGCAGCCAAGGCTCTCAGGCAAGCACATCAAGGCGCCCAACGCGCAGCACTGCGCCCAGGTGGGTGAGCTGCTGGCGCATATACACCTGGCCACCCGCGGCCGCATCATCGAGCGCCGCACCGACCGTGGCCTGGACTGGATGCTGGCTTCAGGCGCCGAGCTGCTGCCACGCCTGACTGCCGAGCAAGCCGCGCTGCTGCAACCGGCCCTGAACGAAATCAACGCGCACAAGGCGCAGATCCTGGCGCTGCCGCGAGCCAACCTGCATGCCGACCTGTTCCGCGACAACGTGATGTTCGAGGGCACCCACCTGACTGGCGTGATCGACTTCTACAACGCCTGCTCCGGGCCGATGCTGTATGACATCGCCATCACCGTGAACGATTGGTGCCTGGATGAGCAGGGCGCAATCGACATGCCGCGTGCCCAGGCGCTGCTGGCGGCCTATGCCGCACTGCGGCCGTTCACCGCTGCCGAGGCCGAGCTGTGGCCTGAGATGTTGCGGGTAGGCTGCGTGCGCTTCTGGCTGTCGCGGCTGATTGCGGCAGAATCGTTTGCCGGGATGGATGTGATGATCCATGACCCGAGCGAGTTCGAAGTGCGTTTGGCACAGCGCCAGCAGGTGGCGTTGCACCTGCCATTTGCCCTCTAGCCCTTTTCAGCCTCTTCGCGGGCACCTGTGGGAGCGGGCGTGCCCGCGAAGAGGCCGGAACAGGCTTACAACTGCTCCAGGCACCCAGCCAAGTCGCCACCCAGCTTCTCCAGCAAGCGCTCATAGCCCTTGCCATCCACCGGGTCAGTACCACCCAGTGCATCCAGCTCGGCCAGACGCACCGGTAGGCCGGCAGTCAGGGTCTCGGCCAGGCGCGGGCGCAGTGGCGGCTCGCTGAACACGCAGGTCTTGCCCACTTCCTGCAGGCGCTTGCGCATGGCGGCCACATGCTGAGCCCCCGGCTGCACCTCGGACGCCACGCTGAACACGCCAGTGTGCTTCAGGCCATATTCCGCCTCGAAGTAGTCGAACGCCTCGTGGAACACGAAATACGGCTTGCCAGCGATACCCGCAACCCGCGCTTTGATTCGCTCATCCAGCGCATCCATACGGTCTGAAAAGACCTTCAGGTTGTGCTGGTAGCGCGCCGCATTGGCGGGATCGGCCTGGGCCAGGTCCGCAGCCATTTTCCCCGCGATTACCCGCGCGTTGACCGACGATAGCCACAGGTGCGCATCCAGGCTACCTGGGCGGTGGTCATGGTCATGCTCATCGTGGTCCGCTTCCTCATGGGAATGGCTGTCTTCGCCAAAGTGGCGCAGCTTCATGCCTGGCAGCGACTGCACGGCCACGGTTGCCTTGCTGCGACTGCCCAATACGCGTGGCAGGAAGCTCTCCATGTCCGGGCCGATCCAGTACAGCAGGTCGGCATCGCCCACCCGCCGTACGTCGGATGGGCGCAGGGCATAGTGGTGCGGCGAAGCACCTGGCGGCAGCAATACCTCAGGGCTGCCAACACCCTCCTGCACGGCAGCGGCAATCTGTTGCAGCGGCTTGATGCTGGTCAGCACACGGACATCGGCCTGGGCCGAACAGGCGATGAATGCGACAAAAAGGACTAGAAATCGGGACACGGTGAATACTCGAGTCGTGAGAAACGGGTAACATAATAACGTCTCCATACAGAATCGTCGCTGCCCATGTCCATCACGCCGCTGGCCAACCGTCCCCATGATCACTCCCATTGCGTGCATAGCGCACTGGCTGAAGCTGATGCCTTGTGCACCCGCCAGGGCCTGCGCCTGACCGCGCTGCGCCGCCGGGTGCTGGAGCTGGTATGGCAAAGCCACAAGCCGCTGGGTGCCTACGACATCCTTGCCGTGCTCAGCGAGCAGGACGGCCGCCGCGCTGCACCGCCCACGGTGTACCGCGCACTGGACTTCCTGCTGGAAAACGGCCTGGTGCACCGCATTGCCTCGCTCAACGCGTTCATCGGCTGCAGCCACCCCGAGCACGTGCATCAAGGCCAGTTCCTGATCTGCCGTGCATGCCACGTCGCCATCGAGTTGGAGCAACACAGCATCAGCGAGGCCATCATCGACAGCGCCAAGGGCGTGGGCTTCACGGTCGAGACCCAAACCGTGGAAGTGGTCGGCCTGTGCGGCAATTGCCGGAGCGCGGCATGAGCGATGCCCTGATCCGCCTGGAACAGGTGGGCGTCAGCTATGGCGGCGAGGCGGTGCTCGACAGCATCGACCTGTCGGTGGCGCCCCGCCAGATCGTCACCCTGATAGGCCCCAATGGCGCGGGCAAGACCACCTTGGTGCGCGCCGTGCTCGGGCTGCTCAAGCCGCACCGCGGCACGGTATGGCGCAAGCCCAGGCTGCGTATCGGCTACATGCCGCAAAAAATCCAGGTCGATGCCACCCTGCCGCTTTCCGTGCTGCGCTTCCTGCGCCTGGTGCCGGGGGTAGACCGGGCAGCAGCCGTATCGGCCCTGCAGGAAGTGGGCGCCGAACAGGTTATCGACAGCCCGATCCAGACCATCTCCGGTGGCGAGATGCAGCGCGTCCTGCTGGCGCGTGCCTTGTTGCGTGCGCCGCAGTTGCTGGTACTCGACGAGCCGGTGCAAGGGGTGGATGTGGTCGGCCAGACCGAGCTGTACAACCTCATCACCCGGCTGCGCGACCGCCATGGTTGCGGCGTGTTGATGGTGTCGCACGACCTGCACCTGGTCATGAGCGCCACCGACCAGGTGGTGTGCCTGAACCGCCATGTCTGCTGCTCGGGTCACCCGGAACAGGTCAGCAACGACCCAGCCTTTGTCGAACTGTTCGGGCAGAACGCACCTAGCCTGGCTGTTTATCATCACCATCACGACCACAGCCACGACCTGCATGGCTCGGTGGTCGCCCCCAGCCCCCACGTTCACGGAGAGCACTGCAAGCATGGCTGATTTTCTTCTTTACGCCTTGCTTGCAGGCCTGTCCCTGGCCGTTGTCGCGGGCCCGCTCGGCTCTTTCGTGGTATGGCGGCGCATGGCGTATTTCGGCGACACCCTGTCCCATGCCGCATTGCTGGGCGTGGCCATGGGTTTCGCCCTGGATGTAAGCCCGGCCCTGGCCGTCACCGTTGGCTGCCTGTTGCTGGCGGTGCTGCTGGTGACCTTGCAGCAACGCCAGCCGCTGGCCTCCGACACCCTGCTCGGCATCCTCGCCCCCAGCACCTTGTCACTGGGCCTGGTGGTGCTCAGCTTCATGCACGATGTGCGTATCGACCTGATGGCCTACCTGTTCGGCGACCTGCTGGCCATCAGCACCACCGACCTGGCCTGGATCCTCGGCGGCAGTGCGCTGGTGCTGCTGTTGCTGGGCGTGCTCTGGCGGCCGCTGTTGGCGGTTACCGTGCATGAGGAACTGGCCATGGTCGAAGGCCTCCCCGTAGCCGGCCTGCGCCTGGCGCTGATGCTGCTGATTGCGGTGGTGATCGCCGTGGCCATGAAGATCGTCGGCGTGCTGCTGATCACCTCGCTGTTGATCATCCCCGCTGCTGCGGCGCAGCGCCACGCCCGCTCGCCCGAGCAGATGGCGCTGGGTGCCAGCCTGCTGGGCATCACCGCGGTCTGCGGTGGCCTGGCCATGTCCTGGTTCAAGGACACCCCCGCCGGGCCGTCGATCGTGGTCTGTGCAGCGGTGCTATTCTTGCTGAGCCTGGCCCTGCCAAAGCGCTGATTACAGGGCGTGCTCAGGCACGCCTTGCAACCTTTTCCCGGGTAAAGGGTCTGTAAGACCTGTTTTCGAGCGTGCGCACCTGGGTGTAGACTTGCTCGCTTTTTGCGCAAATAGAGAATCGCAGGAATGAAGCCGTTCGCCTCCCGTTATCTGCTTGTTGCCGCGTTTTCACTGTTCCTGGCTGCCTGTTCCAGTGCGCCGGTGGAACAGGCCACCGCACCTGCCCAAGCCGATGCCTGGCAGCAGTTGCAACAAAACATCGCCAGCAACGAGCTGGCCACCGCCGAAGACCAGCTGGCTGCCCTGCAGGCCCAGGCGCCCGACGACGCACGCCTGGAGCAATACCAGCGCCAACTGGCCGAAGCCTACCTGCAGCGTAGCCAGATCGTGCTGCAAAAAGGTGACGTGAATGCCGCTGCAACGGCCTTGGCCCGTGCCCGGGCGCTGATGCCGCAAGCCCCTGCGGTGACCGGGGGCGACGCCGTGAGCCAGGCGCGCAAGGCCGAGCTGGCCAAAGCCGAAGCGGCGCTGAAGGCCGCCGAGGCCAAGCCCAAGGCGCTGATCATCGACCCGACCGCACCCAGCACCGTGGTGGCCCTGAAAACCACCGACAGCCGCGCCATGCGCCGCCAACTGGATGACATTGCGGCAGACGTGGTGAGCTATGACTGTGAAGTGGTGTTCCAGGTGCCGCGCACCCACGACGCGCCCTGGCTGAAAACCTTGCTGGAGAAGCGCGTGCGCAAGATCGACAGCGGGTTTGAGCTGAAGCAGAAGCATGAAATTCAGCGCTCGCTGCCGGCGCAGGTGGTTCTGGTGCCGCATCAGCGCTGAAAACGCTGGGGCGCTGGGGCTGCTTTGCAGCCCTTCGCGGGCACGCCCGCTCCCACAGGGGATCGCGCATTTCTTGAGTTCAGCGCCAAACGTGTGGGAGCGGGCGTGCCCGCGAAGGGCCGCAAAGCGGCCCCAAATTACCTAATTGCCTGGTATCAGGCCGGCACAGCCTCCGCAGCAGCCTCCCGCTCCCAAACCCGATGCCCCTCTACCGCCTTGACGAAGGCATCCATCACTTTCTGGTCATCCCCCACCAGCAGGCCCTTGTCCTCCTTGAGCCCCAGGCCGCTGACCAGGTCTTTGGTCAGCACCATTGCCTTGAGGTGCTTATAGCCTTCCAGCAGGAAGTGCTTGGCCAGGCCGCTGGCCGCCAGCGCATCGGTAGAGGCCTTGCCCGCCGGCACCACAACCCCGTCGAACATGACCGACGGCATACCTTCCATCGACGCATCCACCGGTAGCTGTTTGCCGTCGGCCGCCTTCACCGGCGCCGACGTCGGCCCCAGCAGCATGGGCCGTGCACTGTGGGCCTCCAGCGCTTTCACCAGCTTGTCGACACTGGCCGCGTCCACGCCATCGGCCACCAGCACTGCAATCTTGCGGCCTTTGATGCCTACCGAACCAGGGTGGTTCATTTGGCTCAACGCCTTGGACTGCGCCAGCTTGCTACCTTTCACCTGGACCGTACCCTGCTTGGGTGCGGGCAGCCCCAGGTTCGCCGCGACAGCCGCCGCCAGTTTCAGGTCGATATTGGCAAGAATCTCATTCACTTCCCGCTGGCGAATGCTTTCACGCTCCACCTTGCCCAGCTCGAAGCTGTAGGCCTTGATGATGTGCTGTTGCTCGGTAGGGCTCATGCTCTGGAAGAACAGCCGCGCCTGCGAGAAGTGGTCGCCAAACGAATCGCTGCGCTGGCGGATCTTGTGCGCATCGATGCGCTCCTGGTAGCTCTCGAAGCCACCATCCTGCGCAGCAGGTGGGGTTTCCTTCGGCCAGCCGCCATCGATGGAGTTGGGCTCATACGAAGCACGGCCCTTGTCGATGGTCATGCGGTGCATGGCGTCGCGCTGGCCACTGTGATTGGGCGCCACCGGCCGGTTGATCGGGATTTCATGGAAATTCGGCCCACCCAGGCGGCTGATCTGTGTATCGGTGTACGAGAACAGCCGGCCCTGCAGCAGCGGATCGTTGGTGAAGTCGATACCGGGCACGATATGCCCCGGGCAGAACGCCACCTGCTCGGTTTCGGCGAAGAAGTTGTCCGGGTTGCGGTTGAGCACCATCTTGCCCAGCAGCGTCACGGGCACCAACTCTTCAGGGATGAGCTTGGTAGGATCGAGCAGGTCGAAGTCGAACTTGTGCTCGTCTGCCTCGGGCACGATCTGCACGCCCAATTCCCACTCTGGGTAGTCACCGGTCTCGATAGCTTCCCACAGGTCGCGGCGGTGGTAGTCGGTGTCTTTGCCGGCCAGTTTCTGCGCTTCGTCCCACAGCACCGAATGCACGCCCTGGCGCGGCTTCCAGTGGAACTTGACGAAGCTGGCCACGCCTTCGGCGTTGATCAGGCGGAAGGTGTGTACACCAAAGCCTTCCATCATGCGCAGGCTACGGGGAATGGCGCGGTCGGACATCGCCCAGATCACCATGTGCGCCGATTCGGGCACCAGCGAAACGAAATCCCAGAACGTGTCATGGGCCGAGCCACCGGTCGGCATTTCGTTGTGCGGCTCAGGCTTCACGGCATGCACGAAATCCGGGAACTTGATCGCGTCCTGGATGAAGAAAACCGGCATGTTGTTGCCAACCAAGTCGAAATTGCCTTCATCGGTGTAGAACTTCACGGCAAAGCCGCGCACATCACGCACCGTGTCACCCGAGCCGCGTGGCCCCTGCACAGTGGAAAAGCGCACGAACACCGGGGTGATCTTTTCCGGGTCCTGCAGGAAACCCGCCTTGGTCAGTTCGGCATGGCAGCCATAGCTCTGAAAATACCCGTGCGCCCCGGTACCGCGGGCGTGCACGATACGCTCCGGGATACGCTCATGGTCGAAATGGGTGATCTTCTCGCGCATGATGAAGTCTTCAAGCAGCGAAGGCCCGCGCGCACCCGCCTTCAGGCTGTTCTGGTTGTCGGCGATCTTCACCCCTTGGTTGGTGCGCAACGCCTGGCCGGTAGCATCGCTACGGAACGGCTCCAGGCTCTGCAGCTTGGCATTGGTGTTGGCCCGGTCGGGGGTCTGGGTGCCGGCGGCCTCACTGTGCTTGGGCGCGTCCGTTTTCTTGCTGGGCATGGGTCGGCTCTCCTCGTCAGTCTTCAGGCATGCCCGTTCGGGCTTGTTCTGGTAGTGACTGGAGGGGAGCGGCGAGCGTTCAATCAGGTTTACCGATTGTCGCCATATACCCGAAGGATTGGTGCCTGACGAAATAAATGCTAAGAACAGCCAGGGGAAAAGGCTAAAATGCGCCACCCCAGCTAACCGCTGACCCAAATTCCATGCGCCCCACAAGGTTCGCTACGTGATCGAGTTCCAACAGGTACACAAGACCTACCGCGTTGCCGGTAGGGAAATCCCCGCATTGAATCCGACCAGCCTGACCATCGAAGATGGCCAGGTGTTCGGCCTTATCGGCCACTCCGGCGCCGGCAAGAGCACCATGCTGCGTTTGATCAACCGCCTTGAAGAGCCTTCCGGCGGCAAGATCATCGTCGATGGCGAAGACGTTACCGCGTTCAACGCCAGCCAGCTGCGCGGCTTCCGCCAGCAGGTCGGGATGATTTTCCAGCACTTCAACCTGCTGGCTTCCAAAACCGTCGCCGACAACGTGGCACTGCCACTGACCCTGGCCGGCGAGCTGTCGCGCAGCGAAATCGACAAGCGCGTCACCGAACTGCTGGCCCGCGTCGGGCTCTCGGACCACGCCAAAAAGTACCCGGCGCAGTTGTCGGGTGGCCAGAAGCAGCGCGTCGGTATCGCCCGCGCCCTGTCTACCAACCCCAAGATCCTGCTGTGCGACGAGGCCACCAGCGCCCTCGACCCGCAAACCACGGCTTCGGTCCTGCAATTGCTCGCCGAAATCAACCGTGAGCTGAAGCTGACCATCGTGCTGATCACCCACGAAATGGACGTGATCCGCCGGGTCTGCGACCGCGTGGCGGTGATGGATGCAGGGCAGATCGTCGAGCAGGGCTCGGTGGCCGAAGTATTCCTGCACCCGCAGCACGCCACCACCAAGCGCTTCGTCCAGGAAGACGAGCAGGTCGACGAAGGCGAGCAACGCGACGATTTCGCCCACGTCCCGGGCCGCATCGTGCGCCTGACCTTCCAGGGCGATGCCACCTACGCACCGCTGCTGGGCACCGTGGCCCGTGAAACCGGTGTGGACTACAGCATCCTTGCCGGGCGTATCGACCGCATCAAGGATATCCCCTATGGCCAGCTCACCCTCGCCCTGATCGGCGGTGACATGGAAGCGGCGTTCGCCCACTTCAAGGCAGCTGACGTACATATGGAGGTACTGCGTTGATGGACGCCCTGAATTTCTTTGCCAACGTCGACTGGGCCGAAATCTGGCTGGCCACCGTCGATACCATGATCATGCTGTTCGGCTCGCTGTTCTTCACCGTGCTGCTCGGCTTGCCCTTGGGCGTGCTGCTGTTCCTCTGCGGCCCGAAGCAGATGTTCGAACAGAAGGGCGTGTATGCGCTGCTGTCGCTGGTGGTGAACATTCTGCGCTCGCTGCCGTTCATCATCCTGCTGATCGTGATGATCCCGATCACGGTGCTGATCACCGGCACCTCGCTGGGTGTCGCCGGCGCCATTCCGCCGTTGGTGGTGGGTGCTACGCCGTTCTTCGCACGGCTGGTGGAAACTGCCCTGCGGGAAGTGGACCGCGGCATCATCGAGGCGACCCAGTCGATGGGCGCCACCACCCGCCAGATCATCACCAGCGCGCTGCTGCCTGAGGCCCGTCCGGGTATCTTCGCGGCCATCACCGTCACCGCCATTACCCTGGTTTCGTACACCGCCATGGCCGGTGTAGTCGGTGCCGGTGGCCTCGGCGACCTGGCGATCCGCTTCGGTTACCAGCGTTTCCAGACCGACGTGATGGTGGTCACCGTGGTACTGCTGCTGGTACTGGTGCAAGTGCTGCAAAGCGTGGGCGACAAACTGGTCGTACATTTTTCCCGTAAGTAACCCCAATGGGGTCGGCCTGGCCGACCCGTTCGGGGGCCGTCGCGGCCCTCACAAGGAGTGATCAATGAAGAAGCTGCTTGCTGTTGTCGCCGCTGTCGCGGCCTTCTCGGCCAATGCTGCCGAAACCCTGACCGTCGCCGCTACCCCGGTGCCACACGCCGAAATCCTCAACTTCGTCAAACCGGCGCTGGCCAAAGAGGGCGTGGAACTGAAGGTCAAGGAGTTCACCGACTACATTCAGCCGAACGTGCAGGTGGCGGAAAAGCGCCTGGACGCCAACTTCTTCCAGCACCAGCCGTACCTGGATGAATTCAACAAGGCCAAGGGCACCGACCTGGTGAGCGTGGTAGGCGTGCACATCGAGCCGCTGGGCGTGTACTCGACCAAGATCAAGAAACTGGACGAACTGCCTTCCGGGGCTACCGTGGTCATCCCGAATGATGCCACCAACGGCGGCCGCGCCCTGTTGCTGCTGGACAAGGCCGGCGTGATCAAGCTCAAGGACAACAAGAACATCCTGTCGACGGTGAAGGACGTTGCCGAGAACCCGAAGAACATCAAGTTCCGTGAACTGGAAGCCGCCACCATCCCGCGTGTGCTGACCCAGGTGGACGCGGCGCTGATCAACACCAACTACGCGCTGGAAGCCAAGCTGAACCCCGAGAAAGATGCCCTGGCCATCGAAGGCAGCGATTCGCCCTATGTGAACATCCTGGTTGCCCGCCCGGACAACAAGGACTCGGACGCGATGAAAAAGCTGGCAACGGCGCTGCACTCGCCTGAGGTGAAGCAGTTCATTACCGAGAAGTACAAAGGCGCTGTGGTTCCGGCGTTTTAAGCCTCGCAATCGCGCTGGCTTCTTCGCGGGCACGCCCGCTCCCACAGGGACATCGCTAGCCTCAGGCCTTGTGATATCCCTGTGGGAGCGGGCGTGCCCGCGAAGCTTTCAATGCCCCATCAATCCCGTTTGACCAACCCAGGCAACTGCGTCACCAGCTTCTGGTTGTTGAACGGCGCGCGAATGAACCCACGCTGACGCCCGTCCGGCCCGACCACCGCCAGGTTGCCGCTGTGGTCCACGGTGTAGCCCGGCTTGCTGGTATCTGCCGGAATGAATGGAATGCTCAGGGCATTGGCCAGCTTCTGGGTATCTTCGATCGACCCCGCCACCCCAATGAAGTCCTTGTCGAAATAAGCCAGGTACTGCTTCAGCTGGTTCGGCGTGTCGCGGTTCGGGTCGACGCTCACCAACACCACCTGCAACCGGTCGACAGCATCCTTGGGCAGCTCGCTCTTCACCTGGCGCAATTGGGCCAGGGTAGTCGGGCAGATGTCCGGGCAGTAGGTGTAGCCAAAGAACAGCAGCGACCACTTGCCTTTCAGTTCATCCAACTGCACCGGCTGGCCATCCTGGTTGGTCATGGTTACATCTGCCACGGCGCGGCTTTGCGGCAACAGGATGATACCGGCATCGATCAGCTCGACAGGGTTGGGCTGGTCGCGACCCTTGAGCACTTTGTTGACGGTAAGGCCCATGATCAGCGCGACCAGGGCAACGAGGACAAAGACGGTTTTCTGGGTTCGGGTCATAGGTTCAGCAACAGGTAGTGGTCGAGAAGCAACGCGATGAACAGCGCGAACAGGTACACGATAGAGTACTTGAAGGTGCCGATCGCTGCGTGCGGCCGGCTGCCACGGTACAACACCCAGGCCCATCGCAGGAAGCGCAGGCCCAGGGCCAGGGCACAGGCCAGGTACAGCGGGCCGCTCATGTGGATGGCGTAGGGCAACAGGCTCACCGCCAGCAATATCAGGGTGTACAGCAGGATGTGCAGCTTGGTGTAGCGCTCACCGTGGGTCACCGGCAGCATCGGAATGTCGGCCTTGGCGTATTCCTCCTTGCGGTGGATGGCCAGGGCCCAGAAGTGCGGTGGGGTCCAGGCGAAGATGATCAGCACCAGCAGCAACGGCTCGGCACTGACCTGGCCGCTGACCGCGACCCAGCCCAGAAGGGGTGGGGCAGCGCCGGCCAGGCCGCCAATCACGATATTCTGCGGCGTGGCGCGCTTGAGAAAACCGGTGTAGAGCACCGCATAGCCAAGCAGCGAGGCCAGGGTCAGCCAGGCAGTGAGGGCGTTGGTGAAAATCAGCAGCAGGGCCATGCCCAGCAGCGCCAGCGCCAGGGCAAACAGCAACGCCGGCAAGGGCTCGACACGGCCTTGGGCCAGCGGCCGCTTGCGGGTACGCGCCATCAGCGCATCGATGCGCCGGTCGACCACATGGTTGACCACTGCCGCGCCACCCGCGCACAGGCCGATACCCAGGTTGCCGAACACCAACACACTCCAGCCCACCCCCGCACGGGTGGCAAGGAACATGCCCGCCAACGAGGTGATCAACATCAGCACGACCACCTTGGGCTTGGTCAACTCCAGGTAATCGCGCCAGCTGGCCCGCTGGGTGCTCAGAAGCGTCGCCACGACTCGTTCCTCATGTGATGGGAAATGCCAACGCCGGTCACTGGCCGCAAGCGCCAGCCTTGGCCGACACCCACGCGTACCTTGTCGACCACCCGAATGCGGTAGTTCACCAGCACCATGCACAGCAACAGCAAAGCCCCACCGGCGTTGTGCGCCACCGCTATGGCCAGCGGCAGGTGCAGCAGCACATTGCTGATGCCCAGGCCCACCTGCACGGCCAGCGCCAGCAACACCAGGCGCGCGAGGCCGCCAAGGCCACAGCGCTGCAGTTTCCAGCTGAGCATCAGCAGCACGCAGGTGACCACCAGCGCGCCCAGCCGGTGGCTGACATGGATGGCCGTGCGCGCATCACTGTCCAGCTGCCCCCCCAGGTAGTTGGGGCCAACGTGCTGGGTCAGGTGGAAACCATTGCTGAAGTCCGCCGCCGGCCACCACTGGCCATGGCAGGTGGGCAGGTCGATACAGGCAACCGCTGCGTAGTTGGCACTGACCCAGCCACCCAAGGCGATCTGCCCGATCACCACCAGCAAGGCCAGCGCAGCGACCCGCCGCAGGCTGAGCGGCATTTTGGGCAACGGCGCAAAGGCCCGCGAAAGCCGCAGGGTTAACAGGAACAGCAGGCTCAACGTGGTAAAGCCGCCCAGCAAGTGGGCCGTGACGACCTGCGGCCAAAGCTTCAGGGTGACCGTCCACATGCCGAACGCCGCCTGGGCCAGCACCACACCCAGCAACAGCACAGGCAGGCGATAGGGTTGCCCTTCGCTGTGGTGCCGGCGCACTGCCTGCAAGGCGAGCAAGGCGATGACCACGGCAAGGCTGCCCGCGAAGTAACGATGAACCATTTCGGCCCAACCCTTGGCCGGCTCTACCGGGTGTTCGGGAAAATGCAGTTCGGCATGGGCCAGCTGCGCTTCGCTTTTGGGTACGCTGATGAAACCGTAGCAACCGGGCCAGTCGGGGCAACCGAGGCCGGCGTGGGTCAGGCGGGTATAGGCACCGAGCAGGACGACCAGCAGTGCCAGCAGGGTGGCGCACACAGCAAGGCGGAATCCGGGTCTGGCCATGGCAGGCTCCTAGCCGATATTGGACAGCTTGAGCAGATGGCGCAGGTCATCCAGCACATGCTTGCCGTTGACCTTGGCGCCGTAGCGCAGCACCAGGTTGCCGTGCGGATCGACGATCCACAGCTGCGGGGCAACCTCGCCGACCTGCTTGAGGTAGCGCGGCGCATCCAGCGGGTAGCGTTGCAATTGCGGGTATTCGCGCCCGAGCAGGGCCTGGTAGTCGGCGCTCAGCGGCTGGGCGGCGGCCAGCGCATGGCTGGCCCGGCTGGCATCACGGCCCAGGCCGACCTGGATCTGCCGGGCCAGGTACACCAGCCGCTGGCATTCCTCGGCACAGGCCTGCGGCGCGCTGACCAGCAACTGCCAGCGCCCGTCTTCGCCGGCCACGCCCAGGTCGGCACGGCTCTCACCGTTGCCGATCATGGCGCCGTGGTAACTGCGGCCCTCCGGCACCCAGAAGTTGAGTTTGTACATGCTGGTGGCCAGGACCATCGGGCCAAGCACCACCAGAAGAATCAGCAACAGCTGCAAACGCCCGCGGGCTTTGGGTTTGCTACGTTCAGGCACGTCCAGTGGAGTGGCGGTGGCCATGGCTTTTCTCCTTGTTTTGGCGCCAGCCGAAATAGAGGTAGAGCAGCACCAGGGCGATCGCCAGGGCAAACCACTGCACGGCGTAACCCATGTGTTTTTCCGGGCCCATGGCCACGATGGGCCAGCCCAGGCGGTAGCTTGCCGGGCCAGGTTCCAGGCGCAGTTCGTGGGCGAACCCCTCACGCCCGAGCTGCGCCCACAGTTGTGCCGCGTCGATGGCGGTCAACAGGTGCGGCCACTGGCCGCCGACGGGGTCCGGGTGCAGCTGGAACGTGTTGCCGCGTACCACATACACCGAGGCGTCGAGGGCCAAGGCCTGGGCGGGGGTATCGAAGTGCACCGGTACGCGGCGGTCCGGCCAGGGAAGCCAGCCGCGATTGACCAGCAGCCACAGGCCGCTGGCCTGGTCGTGGAAGGGTTGCAGCAATTCGACACCGGCCTGACCGTCGCGCATGCGGTTGTCCAGCAGCACGCTGTGCTCGGCGTCGAAGCGGCCATACAGGTGCACGCGGCGCAAGGCATTGTCTTCGTTGCCATTCAGCTGGCTGGTCGCCAGCGGCGCTTCGATACGTCGCTCGGCGTAGCTGGCCAGCAATGCGCGCTTTTCCTCGGCCCGGCCGAGTTGCCAGCAGCCAAGCGCGATCAGCCCCGGTAGCAGTGCAAGTACCACCAAGGTGGGTACCCAGCCTGGGCGAAACGGCCTCACGGGCGCCTCGCTATACTTATCCACATCACCGCATCCCCCGGGAGTAGCGCCATGCTCAAGGCCGCGATTGTCCTGATGCTGTTGGCCACGATCGCCAGTCTGTTCAGTGGCCTGGTGTTTCTGGTCAAAGATGATGAAAACTCGACCCGCCTGCTGAAAGCGCTGACGGTGCGGGTGACCCTGGCGGCGCTGACCATAGGGCTGGTCGCCTGGGGCTTCATCAGTGGTCAGCTCGTATCTCACGCCCCTTTCTGACGTTTTCACCTCGCCCTGTGGGAGCGGGCATGCCCGCGAATGCGATGTTGAATGCACCGGCGCATTCGCGGGCGCGCCCGCTCCCACAGGGTTCGCTAGTCACAGCACATACACAAAGATGAAAAGCCCCACCCACACCACATCCACGAAGTGCCAGTACCAGCTGGCCGCTTCGAAGCCGAAGTGTTTCTGCGGGTTGAAGTGGCCACGCAGAATACGCACGAACATCACAATGAGGATGATCGTGCCCAAGGTCACGTGCGCGCCGTGGAAACCCGTGAGCATGAAGAACGTAGCGCCATAGATACCCGAGCCCAGCGTCAGCCCCAGCTTGGTATAGGCCTCGTGGTACTCGAAGGCCTGCAGCGCGATGAAGCTGATGCCCAAAACGATGGTCAGCGCCATCCAGCCTTTCAGCGCCCCGCGGTGGTCGCGGCGCAACGCATGGTGGGCCAGGGTGATGGTCACGCTGGAGCTGACCAGCAACAGGGTATTGATCAGCGGCAGGTGCCACGGGTCGATCACTTCCTTGGGCGGCGGGAACAGCTTCGGGTCCGGCGTGTGCAACAGCGGCCAGGTGAACTCGAAGCCGGGCCAGAGCATATGGGCAACACCCTTGGCCCCTTCGCCACCCAGCCACGGCCCCGCCAGCACGCGCACGTAGAACAGCGCGCCGAAGAAGGCCAGGAAAAACATCACTTCCGAGAAGATGAACCAGCTCATGCCCCAGCGGAAAGAGCGGTCCAGCTGCGCGCTGTATAGCCCTGCACGGCTTTCCTTGACCACCGCCCCGAACCAGCCGAACAACATGTAGGCCAGAAACAGAGCACCCACGAAGAAAATCAACGGCCCGTGCGACTCCGGGTGCCCGGCCTTCATGTCGTTGAACCAGGTACCCAGGCCGAACACGCTGATGAACATGCCGAGGGTAGCGATGATCGGCCACTTGCTCTGCGCCGGAACATAGTAATGCTCATGACTTGCCATTGCTGTTCTCCTTCCCTTAACGGGCGCCCTGGACGGCCTGGGCCGCAACTTGAGCGACCGGCGGGTGGCGAGCGGTGATGTCGAACAAGGTGTAGGCCAGCGTCAGGTGCTTCACGCTGGCCGGCAGGTCGCGGTCGACGATGAAGCGCACCGGCATTTCGATGCGTTGGCCGGGTTGCAGCACCTGCTGCGTAAAGCAGAAGCACTCGGTCTTGTGGAAGTACGCCGCGGCTTCGGCGGGGGTGATGCTGGGTATCGCCTGGGCACTCATCGGCCGGTCGGTCGGGTTATGGGCAATGAAGATCATCTGGTTGACCGCACCGGGGTGGACCTCCAGCTGATCGGCGCTGGAGTAGAAGTCCCAGACCATGTCGCTGGCGTTGGTCGACATGAACTGCACCCGGACCGACCGCGAGGGGTCACTGACCTGGCTGCCCTCGTACTGCCCGCCGGTCTTGCCATTGATGCCGAAGGCCTTGCACATCACGTCGTAGATCGGCACCAGGGCAAAGCCGAAGGCGAACATCACCACCGTCAGCATCAGCAGGCGCGTTACCAGGCGCTTCAGCGAAAGGCCTGTCATGGCGGCGCTCCTACTTCACTTCCGGCGGTGTCTGGAAGGTGTGGTAGGGCGCAGGCGAAGGGATGGACCACTCCAGGCCTTCAGCGCCGTCCCAGGGTTTGGCCGGCGCAGGGGCGCCGCCACGGATGCACTTGATGACGATGAACAGGAAGAAGATCTGCGTGGCACCGAACATGAACGCGCCGATCGAAGACACCATGTTGAAATCGGCGAACTGCAGGTTGTAGTCGGGTATGCGCCGCGGCATACCGGCCAGCCCCACGAAATGCATGGGGAAGAAGGCCAGGTTCATGCCGACGAACGACAGCCAGAAATGCAGCCTGCCAAGGGTTTCGTCATACATGTGGCCGGTCCACTTCGGCAGCCAGTAGTAGGCCGAGGCGAAGATGCCAAAGATGGCCCCAGGCACCAGCACATAGTGGAAGTGCGCCACCACGAAGTAGGTGTCGTGGTACTGGAAGTCGGCCGGTGCGATCGCCAGCATCAGCCCACTGAAGCCGCCGATGGTAAACAGGATGACGAAGGCTATGGCGAACAGCATCGGGGTTTCGAAGGTCAACGAGCCTTCCCACATGGTGCTGACCCAGTTGAACACTTTCACGCCGGTGGGCACCGCAATCAGCATGGTGGCGTACATGAAGAACAGCTCGCCGACCACCGGAATACCGACCACGAACATGTGGTGCGCCCACACGATGAACGACAGGAAGGCGATGGCCCCGGTGGCGTACACCATCGAGGTGTAGCCAAACAGGGGCTTGCGCGAGAATGCCGGGATGATCGAGCTGACCGCGCCAAAGGCGGGCAGGATCATGATGTACACCTCGGGGTGGCCGAAGAACCAGAACACATGCTGGAACAGCACCGGGTCACCACCGCCAGCCGCACTGAAGAAACTGGTGCCGAAGTGGATGTCCATCAACATCATGGTCACCACCCCTGCCAGCACCGGCATCACTGCAATCAGCAGGAACGCAGTGATCAACCAGGTCCAGACGAACAGTGGCATTTTCATCAAGGTCATGCCGGGGGCACGCAGGTTCAGGATGGTCGCGATCACGTTGATCGCCCCCATGATCGAGCTGACACCCATCAGGTGGATGGCGAAGATGAAGAAGGTGACGCTGGCCGGGGCATAGGTCGTCGACAGCGGGGCGTAGAAGGTCCAGCCGAAATTCGGCCCGCCACCGGGGCTGAACAAGGTTGAAACCAGCAGCAGGAACGCCGCCGGCAACAACCAGAAGCTGAAGTTGTTCATGCGCGGCAGGGCCATGTCCGGCGCGCCGATCATCAGCGGGATCATCCAGTTGGCCAAGCCGACGAAGGCCGGCATTACGGCGCCGAAGACCATGATCAGCCCGTGCATGGTGGTCATCTGGTTGAAAAACGCCGGTTCGACGATCTGCAGCCCCGGCTGGAACAGCTCGGCGCGGATCACCATGGCGAACGAGCCACCCAACAGGAACATGAGGAAGGCGAACCACAGGTACAGGGTGCCGATATCCTTGTGGTTGGTGGTCAGCACCCAGCGCATCAGGCCCTTGGCCGGGCCGTGCGCATGGTCATGGCCGTGGGCGTGGTCGTCGATCACTGCACTCATGTCCTGTCTCCTGCAATCCACTGATTGCCGCGAGTAACCCGGTTCACTTGGCTTCTGCCTGCTTCAGCGCCAGCACGTCCTTCGGCGTGACCATGTCGCCCTTGTTGTTGCCCCAGGCGTTGCGTTCGTAGGTCACCACGGCAGCGATATCGACCTCCGACAGTTGCTTGCCGAAGGCGGCCATGGCGGTACCGGGTTTGCCGTGGAAAACGATGCTCAAGTGACCTTCCTTCGGCCCGGTAGCGATCTTCGAGCCTTTCAGCGCCGGGAACATCGGCGGCAGGCCCTGGCCTTCGGCCTGGTGACAGGCCACGCAGGTGGTGTGGTAGACCTTGTCGCCGCGCGCCACCAGCTCGTCCAGGGTCCATTCCTTGCTGGTCAGCTCCTTGAGCTTGGCCGCCTCTGCCTTGCGCTCGCCAAGCCAGGTGTCGTAGTCGGCCTGGGACTTGACCTCGACGACCACGGGCATGAAGCCGTGGTCCTTGCCGCACAACTCGGTACACTGGCCGCGGTAGATGCCTGGCTTCTCGATGCGCGTCCAGGCTTCGTTGACGAAGCCGGGAATGGCGTCGCGCTTGACCGCGAAGGCGGGCACCCACCACGAGTGAATCACATCGGCCGCCGTCACCAGGAAGCGCACCTTGGCACCCACCGGCAACACCAGCGGTTGGTCGACCTCCAGCAGGTAGTGCTCGTCTTTGGGCGCCTGGTTGTGAATCTGCTCGGCGGGGGTGGCCAGGTTGCTGAAGAACTCCACGTCCTGGCCCAGGTACTTGTAATGCCACTTCCACTGGTAGCCGGTGACCTGGATGTCGATATCCGACTCGCTGGCGTCATAGATGTCGATCAGGGTCTTGGTGGCCGGTATGGCCATGGCCACAAGGATCAGGAACGGGACCACGGTCCAAAGGATTTCCACCCAGGTATGCTCGTGGAAATGCGCGGCTTGCTGGCCGGTGGAGCGGCGGTGGATGACCATGGACCAGAACATCGCGCCGAACACCACGATGCCGATGACCACGCAGATCCAGAAGATGGTCATGTGCAGATCGAAGACGGCGTTGGAGACTTCCGTCGCCCCCGGGTGCATGTTCACGGTCCAGGCAGCGTTGGCCTGACCCAGAACCGACCACAACAGCAGGCCCATCCAGACAGGTGGATGTCGCATCATTGCGGGTTCCCCTTCTCGTTCTTGTTTTCCCGGAGGCGTGGCCTGCGGCAAGAGGGAACGGCGGTCAAGACTGCCTGGCTTCAACGACCGAGCCCCTGCTAAAAGCAGTCGGGCCTCATCAACGAATCACGTTCACCGGGAGTATAGACAGCGACCAATGCCGCGCAACGAAGGCAATGAAATGAACTTCACGAAACAGCTATACCCCCTGAAAACCGCAGGCTTGAGGGGGTATGGCCAAATAGTGGCCATGCTATATTCCAGGTAACGCAGAAGTTGAACTCAGTTATAACAAATTCGTCTTAGGTATGCCGTATACCGAGCTAATTTAGTGTCTTCCGTTTGAAACGTAATGTCCCTGGAGTTGTCATGAACATCGCTGCTGTACGCGAGCAGGTAAGCCAAGCCCATCAACATGAAGGCCAGACTGGCCAATTGAAACAGCGTCTCGAGCTGCAACTGCCCCACCTGCACCCCTCGATCCAACTGCCTGAGCAGGACGCACAGGGTACTTTGGCGCGCTTCGTCAGCGCCTACATCGAACAGGTTCCGGAACTGCTGGAGGCGGCCCATGAAGTCGCCCTTGAGGCCGGCATCGAGTCGCAGATCAAGCCTGTATTGAAAATTGCCGAAGCTTATTTCCTGCAGCCACCCGAGGTCATGAACGGGCATGTGGGGCTGGACTGCCTGCTAGATGAGGCGTACCTGGCGCACCGCCTGGTAGAGGAGGTGAATGACTTGTACATCCGTCACTTCCAGCAGCCGCTGATCCCGGTCGACACCACCGTCGCCAACCTGATTGCCCACCAGTTGATCGGCGAAGAATTTGCCAACCAGCTGGATGAAGTGGTGCACCACTCGGTGGATGAGATGCTCAATGACGCAAGCTTTGCGGCTGAGTCGGTGGAAGCCTACCGCGAGACGCTGACTAGCCCGGCAACCGGTGAGGCGTGGAAGCGCTGGCCGTGCCTGTCGCGTCAGCTGGGTGTCGAGCTGGGTCAGCCGACCTGATAATCCTGTGCCTGCCTCTTCGCGGGTTCACCCGCGAAAAGGCCAGTTCAGGCATTACAGAACTTCAACCTCAGGCCCCCACACCCGCCGTAGTCCGTAACCGCCCCTCGATTCGCCGCTTCAACCGCCGCTGTTCGATCAGCAACCGCGAGCCATTGGCAGCATTGCTGCGCCCCCAGTCCTCCAGCAATTCAAGGCACGAGTGGTCGATATAGCTCAGGTTACCCAGTGGCACATGCAACGTGGTGCCCGCCGGCACGCCATCGAGCACCTGGGTCAATGCCGGTACCTTGAGGAAGGTCGCGGCGCCACTGAGCCGCAATTCCATGTGCCCAGGCTTTGCCAGATCGACCAGGTTGATCTTCAACCGTGCCGCCCTGAATGCCAGCTTCAGCAAGGTCAGGGCAAAGCCAAGCAACACGCCAGTCAGCAGGTCGGTAAAGATGATCGCCAGCGCCGTCGCCGCATAGGTGAACATCGGCATGCGGCCATAACGGCCCAACCCTCGGAACGCCTTGAAGTCGACCAGCTTGATCCCCGTGAACACCAGCACACCTGCCAGGCTGGCGACCGGTATCTGCTGCAGCACACTGCTCAACGCCACCACGAAAGCCAGCAGCCACAAGCCATGGAAAATGGCCGAAGCGCGTGTTTGCGCACCTGCCTGCACGTTGGCCGAGCTACGTACGATCACCCCGGTCATCGGCAGTGCACCCAGCACCCCGCAGAGCATGTTGCCAATGCCCTGTGCGGACAGCTCACGGTCGAAGTCCGAACGCTGGCCACTGTGCATGCGGTCGACCGCAGCCGCGGACAGCAAGGTTTCGGCACTGGCAATGAATGCCAGGGCAAAGGCGGCGACGAGCAGGGCAGGGTCGGCCAATTGCATCAAGTCACCGGGGCGGAGCCAGTCGATGGCTTCGGACAAGTCAGCCGGTACTTCCACGCGGTTCACGGGCAAGGCCAACCACATGCTGATGATGGTCATGCTCGCCACACCCAGCAGGGCGCCTGGCACAAAGCGCAGGCGCTGCGGCCGCAAACGTTCCCAGCCCCACATGATGGCGATGGTGCCCAGGCCCAGCGCACCGGCTATCCAGCCAGCGCCGGCGCTTTCGTGCGGCATGGCCGCAGCGAGGGTCGCCGGGAACTGCACAAGGTTCTGCATACCCGATGGCTGCGGTGCGGTGTCGAACATCACATGCACCTGCGACAGCACGATCAACACGCCAATGCCTGCCAGCATGCCGTAGACCACCGCCGGCGCGGTGACGCGGAACCAGCAGCCCAGGCGCAGGCGCCCGGCCAGCAATTGCAGCAAACCGGCCAATAGCAGGATCGGCCCGAGCATGGCCATGCCGTGCTGGCGTACCAGCTCGAAGACCAGCACCGCAAGGCCCGCCGCCGGACCACTGACTTGCAACGGCGAACCGGCGAGGAAGCCGACCACGACCCCGCCGATAATGCCGGTAATCAGGCCCTTGGCCGGCGGCATGCCCGAGGCGATGGCAATGCCCATGCACAAGGGCAGGGCCACCAGAAAGACCACCACCGAAGCCAGCAACTCACGCGGCAGGGCCGCTTTCAGCTGTGTAATGTTCACCATGTTTCTCCTTTCTCTAGTCGCACGGCCATTCCCCTGGCCATGGGCACGTTGGGTCCCCGACAAGCGCGCAGGCGCGGGCCGCCAGCGGGCTCGCCGGCAGGGCAGTCAGGGTATTCAGGGCAGCCGAAGGCCGCGCCACACCCTTACAGGGTGCAGCCGGCTATCAAGGTTCTAACGGCGGACGGGTCGCTTAGTAGCGGCCTCTCGGAGTGGCGCATGGCACCGGTTGGCCTGCGGCCAGGGGCATGAAGCTGTCGCTGGCAGCGTCGTAGGCTTCGATCCTGCTGGTCTCGATGTCGTAGATCCAGCCATGGATGTACAGCTGACCCGCTGCAAGCCCCGAAGCCACCGAAGGGTGGGTGCGCAAGTGGTGCAGCTGGGCAATGACGTTCTCTTTGGTCAGCACTTGCATGCTTTCATGTTCGCTGCCGCACGAGCAGTTGTTCTCGACCACGGTGCGGGCCACTTCGGCGTGGCGCAGCCAGGCGCCAACGGTTGGCATCTTGGTCAGCGATTGCGGGTTGAGTACCGCACGCATCGCGCCACAGTCGGAGTGGCCGCAGATGATGATGTGGTGCACTTTAAGTGCCATCACCGCGTACTCGATAGCGCTGGAAACGCCACCGTTCATCTGGCCATAAGGCGGTACTACGTTACCTACGTTACGGGTCACGAACAGGTCGCCTGGCGAACTTTGCGTGATCAGTTCGGGCACGATGCGAGAGTCGGCGCAGGTAATGAACATGGCGCGCGGTGTTTGCGCAGTGGCGAGCTTCTTGAACAGCTCTTGCTGTTCAGGGAAGACGTCATGGTGAAAGCGCAGGAAACCGTCGACGATGTGCTTCAGGGCAGCATCGGCGCTTTCAGCGGGGACCTGCGGTACGACCTTGGATGGGTCCTTGACGGGCATGATTCATCCTCTTGACGGTGTGTAGGTAAATCCATTTTACCGGTTAAAGATTCTGGCTATGCAGGGTTTTAGATGACACGCACAGCCCATAGATCACAGTCGGTGTGGATTGGTTGCCTACGCTAACCGGGAAAACTTAACTGAAACTTAATTCGAGGGCTCTAGAACGGGCGTTCCAGATATAAAAGGCGGGATCTGAATAATAGCAAAAAAACATCAACTGCCAATATGTATTAGCGTAATTATTGGCTGCCATTAGTGAGGCTTTCTGTAGGGCGTGTTTACCTTGGCTATCAGAACAGTGCCATCTGCTCGCCCGGCGGGGAAAAGGCCGAGCAATCCAGCACCTGTGACTCGCGCCCTTCGAACGCCAGGCGTTTCATCGCCTTGGCGAAACGCTGCGCCAGCAACTCGGCAAATACCCCCTCACCCCGCATGCGTGTGCCAAAGCGGCTGTCGTACAGCTCGCCATCGCGGCTCTGGCGGATCAGGCTCAGCACATGCGCAGCGCGCTGTGGGTAATGGTCGTGCAGCCACTGCTCGAACAGCGGCGCCACCTCCAGCGGCAAGCGCAGCAGCATGTACGCCGCGCTCTGCGCCCCGGCCGCCTTGGCCGCTTCCAACAGGCGCTCCAGTTCGCTGTCGTTGATCATCGGTATCATCGGCGAGCACAACACGCCCACCGGCACGCCTGCTTCGCGCAGCACACGAATGGCCCGCAACCTCGCCCCTGGTGCTGCCGCCCGGGGCTCGAGTACCCGCTTGAGGTCATCGTCCAGCGTAGTCAGGCTGATCATCACCCGCACCAGGCGCTGGCGGGCCATGTCGGCGAGCAGGTCGAGGTCGCGCAGCACCAGGGCCCCTTTGGTGACGATGGTCACCGGGTGGCGAAAACGCAGCAGTACCTCAAGCAGGCGCCGAGTCAGCAGTTGCTCGCGCTCGATGGGCTGGTACGGGTCAGTGTTGGAGCCCAGGTTGATCGGTGCACACTTATACCCAGGTTTGCTCAACTGCTGCACCAGTACCTCGGCGGCGTTGGTCTTGGCGATCAGCTTGGTTTCGAAGTCCAGGCCTGGGGACAGATCCCAGTAGGCATGGGACGGGCGGGCATAGCAGTAGATACAGCCGTGCTCGCAACCGCGGTAGGGGTTGATCGAGCGGTCGAAGGGCAGGTCAGGGGAAGTATTGCGCGCGATGATGGTCTTGGCGGTTTCAGCCCTGACCTCGGTGCCTTGGGTGACGGGCACCTCCTGATACCAGCCATCGTCTTCGAGCACCGACTGGCGTGGTGCAAAACGATTGTGTGGGTTATGGCGGGTACCACGACCGCGAACAGGATCCATGCTGTTAGCCCCTAACTGGTTATGCATACAGTATATTACCAGCAGCGCCTTCACCCTTGTTGTCAGGGAGACAAGTGGCGCCTTGCATACGGCTCCAGCGACATGGGCCTGCCGGCGAATGCGTTGAAAGACGCCGTCATCCGGCGCATCCCGCCCTTGGCCAGGATTTCGTCGCGCAGGCGGCGGCCCAGCGCCCGATGATCGGCGTCGGCCGCCTCGAATGCGCTGAACGCGTCAATGGCATGGACCTGCGCCCACTTGTAGCAGTAATAACCCGCTTCATAACCCGTGACCATGTAATCGAACCCTTCGGCAAACCTGTCCTGGGCGAAGGCTTGCGGCAAGCCGACCTGCTGGGTTGCGGCAACCGCCAGTTGGCGAAGGTCGTGGCGGGCGCGATCGTCGCAATGCGCGACGAGATCGAACCAGCACAGCCGCAGTTGCTCGGCTTCCGCCACCGCCTGGAAACGACGTTTGCCAGCGAGCCACTGCTGCATCTGTGGCAATGACACTGGCGGCGTACCCGTTTCCGGCTGCGGCAAGGCCAACAGTGCCGGGGCAGACCAGCACCACTGTTCGAGCAAGGTGCCGACGAATTCGCAGGCATCGGCGCCCAGCGCGGAAGTGGCGGTGCGATTGAGGCGCCGGTGCTGGTTGGTGACCAGCAACTGATGCAGGGCATGGCCCGCCTCGTGGAACAGCTTGCAAAGGTCTGCGTGGTCCAAGTTGGGCGTGACTTGCCCAGGCTGCAGCTCGAAACAGCAGGAAAGCAGAACGGCGGGCAACGTCACCACACCGTCGGCCTCCACATGGCGCTGGCGCATGGGATAACTGTACGGCCAGGGCAGCTTGCCTGGGCGTTGGTAGGCATCCAGGTAGATATGCCCCAGGCGGGCATGCCCGTCCATTACCTCCAGTACCTGCACATCGGGGTGCCAACCTGCCACATCGCACGCCACGATACGCACGCCAAGCACCTGTTCATGCAGTTGCCACAGCCCCTGCAGGACGCTGCTCAGGGGGAAACGCTCGCGCAGGCTGGCATCGATCGCGTCGTTGCCTTGCAGCCGCAGCTTTCGGCCAAGGTATGCCACGTCCCACGGGGCAAGCGCCTCGATACCCAATTCGCTACCCAGCACCTGCATCGCCTTCAGCTCCTCCTGCAGGCGCGCGCTGTTCTGCTGGATCAAGGCGTTGATGAAGGCCTCGACCTGCGAGGTGTCACGCGAGTCCTTGGCTTCAAGGCTCAACTGCGCCGCGTTGGCCAGGCCCAACAGCCGCGCACGCTCATGACGCAGCCGCAACAGCGCCTGCAGCACCGGGCCATTGTCCAGGGCGTAGTTGCCACTCAGGTCGCAAGCCAGCTGCCGTGAGGCCTGATAAACCTCTTTACGCAAATCACGCGCGTCGGCCCACTCAAGGACCACTTGCACCGTGCGCTCGTCAAGGTCGAGCAGCCAACCCGCCTGGCCCTGCGCCGCAGCCTTGACTGCCAGCCGATCACGCTCAACGCCTGGCAGGCCGGCCAGGCGCGCCTCGTGCGGCACCAGGCAAGTCCAGGCCTCACGTGCCTGGATCAGGTTACTCATGAATTGCTGCTCAAGCCCGACGATCGCCTGCTCGGTGGTGTGCAGTTGCTTGCGCGCGCTAGCGCCCAAACCATGGCCGGCGTGGCGGAACGCCGTGAGGATCAGTTTGAGCACAGTCTGGCGCTCGTCATCCAGCTGCGCGGGATCGAGGCGCTGGTAGGCTTCATACAACCTTGAGTGCTCGTGCTTGTATCGCGCCCAGTCGAGCAGCAACTGATTACAAGCATCGACTTCCACAGCCCATGCCTGGCTTTCGTACACCAACGGCACGAGCATGTGCAGTAGGTCTTCCAGCCGCTGGTCAAGCTGCTCGACGGCCAGCACCAAGCTATCCCAACCTGGCGCCGGGCCGCTGTGTTCGATGATCTGTTCGAGCGCTGCGACATTGGCGTCGCGAATGGACAAGAAGGCGGGTTGGAGCTGCTCGGGCCGTAGCGACGGGTAGTCGAGCAAGCCATGGGCAATTCGAGCAAGGCCGTGATTCACGAAGCACCTCAGGGGCAAGTCAGGGGCCGACACTGTAGCCAGCCCCCTGTTGCCCCGCAGAAGCTCTATGTAACGCCCAGTACCCTTACTCTGCGGGTTTCTTCAACTTCGGATTAGGGAAGAACTGCACCGTCTGTACCTTGGCCGCAGGGGGTTTCGGTTCGAGGTGGTTGACCCGTGTCCCCAGCTCCTTGGGCACCGACAAGCCCTGTTCGTTGAGCGTATCGGTAAAGCCGCAGGCTACGCACTCACGGTGCGGTACGTCGTCTTCGCTCCACATCATCAGTTTGTCGGGCTGGCTGCATGCCGGGCATACAGCCCCGGCAATAAAGCGCTTCTTGGTCTTGTTCACGGCTACCTCACTCATGCCGCAGCGGCCTCGGCCAAGCCACTGTGGCGCAGCAATGCATCAATGGAAGGCTCACGGCCACGGAAGTCGACGAACAGTTCCATGGGCTCGCGCGAGCCGCCACGCGCCAGGATCGCTTCGCGGAAGGCGCGGCCGGTTTCGGCATTCAGCACGCCTTCTTCCTCGAAGCGCGAGAAAGCGTCGGCCGACAGCACTTCAGCCCACTTGTAGCTGTAGTAACCCGCTGCGTAACCGCCAGCAAAGATGTGCGCAAAGCTGTTGGGGAAACGGTTGTACGCCGGCGGGCGCATGACCGAGACCTCATCGCGTACGCCTTCGAGCACCTGCAGCACGCTACGCCCGTCACCATGGCTGGCATGCAGTTCGAAGTCGAACAGCGAGAACTCCAGTTGGCGCACCATCATCATGCCCGACTGGAAGTTCTTCGCCGCCAGCATCTTGTCCAGCAGGTCCTGTGGCAGGGCCGCACCGGTTTCATAATGCCCCGAAATAAGCGCCAGGCCTTCCGGCTCCCAGCACCAGTTTTCCATGAACTGGCTAGGCAGCTCGACCGCATCCCAGGCCACGCCATTGATGCCGGAAACCCCGGCATGCTCGATGCGCGTCAGCATGTGGTGCAGGCCGTGGCCAAATTCGTGGAACAGCGTGGTGACCTCATCATGGGTCAGCAGCGCCGGCTTGCCAGGCGTAGCCGGGGTGAAGTTGCACACCAGGTTGGCCACCGGGCTTTGCAACTGGCCGCTGGCAGTGCGGCGCCGGTCACGGGCGCCGTCCATCCAGGCACCCCCGCGCTTGTTGGCGCGGGCATACAGGTCGAAGAAGAAGCGCCCGACATGCTGGCCGTTTTCCTTGATTTCGAACAGGCGGACATCCGGGTGCCAGCTGTCGAAGCCCTTCAACTCGGCGATTTCGATGCCATACAGGCGCTGCACGATGCTGAACAGGCCGCTAAGTACCTTGTCGATCGGGAAGTAGGCGCGCAGGGCCTCCTGCGACACGCTGTAGCGCTGTTCGCGCAGCTTTTCGCCATAGTACCCGGCGTCCCAACTGGCCAGCTCTGGGCAGCCTTGCTCGGCGGCATAGGCCTTGAGCTGCTGCAGGTCCTGCGCGGCGAACGGCTTGGAGCGTTGAGCCAGATCGCGCAGGAAGCTCAGTACCTGGTCGCTGGACTCGGCCATCTTGGTCGCCAGGCTCAGCTCGGCGTAGTTCTTGTAGCCCAGCAGCTCGGCCAGTTCCTGACGCAGGTCGAGGATTTGCTGCATCACCGGCCCGTTGTCGTGCTGGCCAGCGTTCGGGCCCTGGTCCGAAGCGCGGGTGCAGTAGGCCGCGTACACCTCTTCGCGCAGGGCGCGGTCGCTGGCGTAGGTCATCACGGCGTAGTAGCTGGGGAATTCCAGGGTGATCAGCCAGCCGTGGAGGCCCTTGGCCTGCGCTGCAGCGGCCATTTGCGCCTTGGCCGAATCGGTCAGGCCGGCCAGTGCGGCCTCGTCGGTCACATGCTTGGTCCAGGCCTGGGTGGCGTCCAGCAACTGGTTGGAGAAGCGGCTGCCCAGCTCACTGAGCTTGCTTTGCACATCGGCATAGCGCTGCTGCTTGTCCGCTGGCAGGTCGATACCCGACAGACGGAAGTCACGCAGGGCATGTTCGAGTATGGTTTTTTGCGCCACATCGAAACCGGCGGCCTCCGGGCCGCTGATCAGCGCCTGGTAGGCTTCGAACAACGCACGGTTCTGGCCCAGTTCGGTAGAGTAGGCGCTGAGCGCTGGCAGGCACGACTCGTAAGCCTCGCGCAATTCAGCGCTGTTGCACACCGCGTTGAGGTGGCTGACCGGGCTCCAGGCCGCACCCAGGCGGTCGTTCAGTTCGTCCATGGCCAGCACCAGGCCGGCCCAGGTGGGATTGCTGCCTTGCTTTTGGAGGATCTCGGCAATGGCTTTACGGTTGTCGGCCAGGATCGCTTCGATCGCCGGCAACACGTGTTCGGCACGGATTTGCGAGAAGGGCGGCAGATCGTAGGACTGCAGAAGCGGGTTGTTCGCACTCACGGTTCGGATACCTTGGCAGAAGAAACACTGCCCCATCTTAATTACAATCGACGCCGACCGCAGCAGGCAGCCTGCCTATCGACACAGATGAGAGACGCTATCATGGCCATTCGCAGCTTCCAGCAACACACTCCGAAAGTGGGGCCCAGGGCATTCGTCGACCGTTCGGCGGTGGTGCTGGGCGACGTTGAAATCGGCGAAGACAGCTCGGTCTGGCCACTGACCGTGGTGCGCGGCGACATGCACCGCATCCGGATTGGTGCGCGCACCAGCGTGCAGGACGGCAGCGTGCTGCATATCACCCACGCCGGCCCGTTCAACCCGGACGGCTTCGCGCTGATCATCGGCGACGAAGTGACCATCGGTCACAAGGTGATGCTGCATGGCTGTACGTTGGGTAACCGCATTCTGGTCGGCATGGGCAGCACGGTCATGGACGGTGCGATCGTGGAGGATGAAGTGATCATTGGCGCCGGCAGCCTGGTGCCGCCAGGCAAACGCCTGGTCAGCGGCTACCTGTACATGGGCAGCCCGGTGAAACAGGCGCGGCTGCTCAATGACCAGGAGCGGGCGTTTTTCGCCTACAGCGCCAGCAACTATGTGAAGCTCAAGGACCAGCACCTGGCCGAAGGCTTCGATCAACCTGAATGAGCGCATTCGCGTGGAACCTTGTACATGCACCAGCAAAACATCCTGTTCGACCTCGACGGCACCCTGACCGACCCACGCCTGGGCATCACCCGCTCTATCCAGTATGCCTTGGCAAAGCTGGGCATCGATGAGCCAGACCTGGCCCGCCTCGAGCACTTCATCGGCCCACCTTTGTTGCAGGCGTTCATGCAGTTCTATGGTTTCGACGAAGCCAAGGCGTGGGAGGCGGTGAACTACTACCGCGAGCGCTTCCGCGTGACCGGGCTGTACGAAAACCTGGTGTTCGCCGGCGTGCCGGAGCTGCTCCAAGCCCTGAACAGCCAGGGCCGCACGCTGTATATCGCCACCTCCAAACCGTGGGAGTTTGCCCGCGAAATTGCCCGGCACTTCGCCTTCGACCACCACTTCAAGGTGATCTACGGCAGCGAACTGGACGGCACGCGCACCAACAAGGTTGAGCTGATTCGCCATTTGCTGGACGAAGAAGGGCTGGACCCGGCGCAGACGCTGATGATCGGTGACCGCAAGCATGACCTGATCGGCGCGCGCAGCAATGGTTTGCAGGCCGTGGCGGTGGGCTATGGGTTTGGTAGCCGGGAGGAGTTGATGGCCGAAGCACCGGCTTTCCACTTCGCCACGCTGGCCGAGATGCATCAGGCATTTACCAAGGCCTGAGGGCCTTCAGGGCTGCTTTGCAGCCCATGCGGTCACTGTGGGAGATTCTATGGTTTCTGGCAAGGGTAGCCGCAGCACCTTCAGCGCCTGTGAGATCGAGCGCCGCCCGCGCGGCGCATCGCGAGCTGCGCTCGCTCCTACGTTTGTTTCGGGCCAGTAACCCCTGTGCCAGATGCGCGCGGCCGCCTTGTTCGTACGACGCGATTTTGAGGCATGCGCCAAGGCGTTCGCGCGCAAATCCCACAGGAATAATTGGCCCGAAACAAACGTAGGAGCGAGCGCAGCTCGCGATGCGCCGCGCGGGCGGCGCTCGCTCTAACAGGCGCTGCATACCTTGTGGCAAACACCTGTCTGCCCTGATGCGATCCCCGTGGGAGTTGGCTTGCCGACGATGGGCCGCAAAGCGGCCCCAAAGTCTCACCGGCCAGCCATCAACTTTTGCAACGCCGCCTTCCTTTCAGCAATGGGCAACCTCCCCAACTGCTCAACCCGTTCATAGAACCGCCCCCAATCCCCGTCAACCGCGCGAAACACCGCCGCAAACGCCGGCACCCACTGGTCATACAGCCCGAACGGCAACAGCTTGGCATTGTTCATGGGCCCGTACACCCAGGCGTCAAAGCGCTTGTCGCCGCCCCACTGGCTGTCCCGCACCTGCTGGTAGTCACGCCTGAGCCGCGCGAACTCCGCCCGCTTGGCCTGGCGCTTGTGCGCATCATCCAGCGGCCCGGCGTAAATCGCCTGCAACCGCTCGCGGCTGGCCAGCACCAGTTGGATAAACTGCTCCCGCTGCTGCCCCTGATCGCCACCCACCGCAGCCAGGCCACGCGCCGCGCGCCATTGCCGGGTGCCTTCCTGTTCGACGAACGAGGCAAAGGACTCGTTGAACTCGGTGTCGTCCTGCACGTAAAAGCGCTGGTGCGCCAGCTCGTGAAAGATCAAGGTCGCCAGGCGTTCGTCACCCCAGCCCACCATCGACGACAGAATAGGGTCGTCGAACCAGCCCAAGGTGGAATAGGCCTCCACCCCGCCCACGTACACATCCAGCCCTTCCTCACGCATCAACGCTGCCGCGCCACGCGCTGCACCTTGCTGGTAGTAGCCGCGGTACGCCACGCAACCCGCTATCGGAAAACAGTGGGTCACCGGTTGCAGTGAGAGCTCTGGCGTGGCGAAAACATTCCAAACCACATAGGGGCGCCCAAGGTCGGCGTATACCCGATAGCTGCGGTTATCCGGCAGCTTCAGCTGCTGGCTGGCAAACGCCCGCGCCTGTTCCGCCCGTTGCAGGCGCGCCCGTAACAGGGGAGGGGTAGCAGGGTCGGCGACCACCTGTTCCACCGGTTGCCGCGCGCGCAGTAGTTGCCACTGGCCTTGCGCAAGCTGGCCGTAATAGGCCGCACTGCTGCAACCGCTCAGCAGAAGCACCGCCAGCAGCGGAACCAAACGGGTGAAAACGCGGTCGAGTGGCCCAGGGCCTGAGCGCTGCATAAGAAAAAGTCGAAGCATCGGGACTGTCTGACTCGCTCAAGGCCGATTCGCTCCAAGACTATCTCGCCACGGGGGAGTTTCGCCATGCGTGCATTGTGGGTCGCCGGTTCACTGTTGCTGTTATCTGCCTGTTCAACGCTGCCAGACCCAGACCCGAACCAGGCCTGGATCGACCTCACGCCCTACGACAACACCTCGTTGCACGCGGTGCAGGTCGATGAGCGCGATTGGGCCGACAACCGGTACTTCGAAGTGCAGCCTGGCAGCCACGAGTTGACCGTGCGCTACCAGTTTCCGGTCAACCCCAGCAACATCGGCCCGGTCGACCAACCCCTGTGGCGAGATTGCCAGGTAAAGCTGGCGTTCAAAGACTTCAACGCCGGGCAACGCTATCAGTTGCAGGCCGGGAGCATCGGCTTCCGCCCGTGGGTGAAGTTGTATGACCAGCAACAAAAACTGCTGGGCCAGGGCCTGCCAGCGGGCTGCCAGCAC
Source organism: Pseudomonas sp. MB-090624 (assembly GCF_003205245.1). NCBI lineage: Bacteria > Pseudomonadati > Pseudomonadota > Gammaproteobacteria > Pseudomonadales > Pseudomonadaceae > Pseudomonas > Pseudomonas sp. MB-090624. The sequence goes on from NZ_QJRK01000035.1 coordinate 75,250, forward strand.
ACCTAACCACGCAAACGGCGCTATGCTGTTAACGTGCCAATCGCAAGTGGGAGCTTTGCCATGCGCCAGCCCATGATGCTGATCGCCCTCAGTGCACTGGGGGCTTGCGCCAGCCCCTTGCCGCCGGTCGACCCCAAGCAAGCCTGGGTCGACTTGTACACCATGACCCCCGGCCGGGTAATCATGGCCGACCGCCTTGACGGGAAGCGCCTGGAAGACGGCCGATACTTTCAGGTAACCCCCGGCAAGCATGAGCTGGTCGTGCGCTTCGATTACGAGATCTACTCTGGCGGGATGCTGACCGACCCCAGGGACCGTACCTGTTACCTGACTGTGCGCTTCGATGACTTCAAGGCTGGGGAACGTTATCGCCTGGAGGCGCGGGCGCCGGTAATGGAGCCGCAGGTATTGCTGTATGACGCCAGCCGCACGGTGCTGGTGAATGAGCCTAGCGATGTGTTCTGTATTCCGTAGGCGGGGGGGTGCGGGTAGGGGG